>JABSOU010000044.1:0-10519 GCA_013215215.1 Cognatishimia sp.
CCATCGCAGGGATGCCAACCTGGCGGCCCAGCAGGATGTGCTCACGGGTCTGAGGCATAGGGCCGTCAGCTGCGTTCACAACCAGGATCGCGCCGTCCATCTGCGCCGCACCGGTGATCATGTTTTTCACATAGTCAGCGTGGCCTGGGCAGTCGACGTGTGCGTAGTGACGTGCGTCGGTTTCATACTCAACGTGTGCAGTCGAGATGGTGATGCCGCGGGCTTTTTCTTCTGGCGCGCCGTCGATTTCGTCATAGGCTTTGAAGTCACCGAATTGCTTGGTGATCGCTGCGGTCAGAGTGGTTTTACCGTGGTCAACGTGGCCGATGGTGCCGATGTTGCAGTGCGGTTTGGAACGTTCAAACTTTTCCTTTGCCATTTTATGGCTCCTCTTTTTTGGGGTGCCGGGCGAAGTCCCGGCCTACGGTGGGTGGGTAGGGCGGACCAAAAAAGCCCGCCGCCCCGGTTATGCGTATTTCGCTTGGATCTCTTCAGAGATGTTGTTTGGCACTGGATCGTAGTGGTCAAACTGCATGGTAAACTGCGCGCGGCCCGAAGACATGGAACGCAGTGTGTTGATGTACCCAAACATGTTTGCCAGTGGAACGAATGCGTCAATCGCAACAGCGTTGCCGCGTGGTTCCTGACCAGACACCTGACCACGACGGGATGTCAGGTCACCGATGATGCCGCCGGTATACTCTTCTGGAGTGATAACCTCGACCTTCATCATTGGTTCCAGCAGTTTCGCACCAGCAAGACGCATGCCTTCACGCATACACATACGGGATGCGATCTCAAACGCCAGAACGCTGGAGTCAACGTCGTGGAACTTACCGTCGATCAGAGCAACCTTGAAGTCGATCACTGGGAAGCCAGCCAGAGGGCCGGAGTCCATGACAGACTGGATGCCTTTTTCAACACCTGGGATGTATTCCTTCGGAACCGCACCACCAACGATACGGGATTCAAAGGAGTAACCCTCGCCTGGCTCGGTTGGGGTGATGATGAGTTTAACTTCACCATACTGACCAGAACCACCAGACTGTTTCTTGTGGGTGTATGTGTGCTCGACTTCGTGGCCGATGGTCTCACGGTAGGCCACCTGTGGCGCACCAATGTTCGCTTCGACTTTGAACTCGCGCTTCAGACGGTCCACAAGGATGTCCAGGTGAAGTTCGCCCATGCCCTTCATGATGGTCTGACCGGATTCCAGGTCAGTCTCAACGCGGAAGGATGGATCTTCGGCTGCCAGACGCTGCAGACCCTGAGACATTTTCTCTTGGTCAGCTTTGGTCTTAGGCTCAACCGCGATCTCGATCACCGGATCTGGGAAGGTCATGGTTTCCAGAACCACAGGATCGTTCACAGCGCAGAGCGTGTCACCGGTTGTGGTGTCTTTCAGACCTGCCAGCGCGATGATGTCACCAGCGAATGCTTCGGTGATTTCTTCACGGTTGTTGGAGTGCATCATCATCATACGACCGATGCGCTCTTTACGGCCTTTGGTGGAGTTCAGCAGGGTGTCGCCCTTCTCAAGCGTACCAGAGTAGATACGTGTGAAGGTCAGGGAGCCAACGAATGGGTCGTTCATGATTTTGAACGCCAGACCAGAGAACGCCATCTCGTCGTCCGCGCGGCGGGCGATGTCACGGGTTTCAGTTTCGTCGCCTGGTTTGAAGCCCATGTAATCAACAACGTCCAGTGGGGACGGCAGATAGTCGATCACAGCGTTGAGCAGAGGCTGAACACCTTTGTTTTTGAACGCAGAGCCGCCCAGAACCGGAACGAAGTCCAGCGCCAGAGTGCCCTTACGCAGAAGCTCGCGCAGCTTTTCAACGGATGGCTCTTCGCCTTCCAGATAAGCTTCCATCGCCTCTTCGTCCTGCTCAACGGCAGTTTCGATCATCTTTTCGCGCCACTCATTCGCCATGTCCTGAAGCTCAGGGCGGATGTCGCGCTTGTCCCAAGATGCGCCAAGGTCTTCGCCCTCATAGACCCATTCTTGCATGGTCACGAGGTCAACAAGGCCTTCCAGCTCGGTTTCTGCGCCAATTGGAATACCAACTGGAACAGCACGCGCGCCGGTGCGGTCTTCGATCATGTTAACGCAGTTAAAGAAGTCCGCGCCGATCTTGTCCATTTTGTTCACGAAAACGATCCGTGGAACAGAATAGCGGTCAGCCTGACGCCATACGGTTTCAGTCTGAGGCTCAACACCTGCGTTTGCGTCAAGAACACAAACCGCACCATCGAGAACCGCGAGGGAACGTTCAACTTCGATGGTGAAGTCAACGTGGCCTGGGGTGTCGATGATGTTCAGACGGTGCTTAGGAGTGTCTGCGGTTTGGCCATCTTCGGTGCGCTCCCAGAAAGTGGTCGTCGCAGCGGAGGTGATGGTGATCCCGCGTTCTTGTTCCTGCTCCATCCAGTCCATGGTGGCCGCACCGTCGTGCACCTCACCAATGTTGTGAGACTTACCGGTGTAGTACAGGATGCGCTCGGAACAGGTAGTTTTACCCGCATCGATGTGCGCCATGATACCGAAGTTACGGTAGTGGTTCAGCGTATATTCGCGTGCCATTTGTCAATGAGCCTTTCGAATTACCAGCGGTAATGGCTGAAGGCTTTGTTTGCCTCGGCCATCTTGTGAGTGTCTTCCCGCTTTTTAACAGCGGAACCACGAGAGTTCACAGCATCCAGAAGCTCACCTGCGAGGCGCTCTTCCATGGTGTTCTCGTTGCGGCCGCGAGAAGCAGTGATCAACCAACGGATGGCCAGTGCTTCGCGGCGCTCTGGGCGCACTTCAACCGGAACCTGGTAAGTTGCACCACCAACACGGCGGGAGCGAACTTCGACGGACGGCTTAATGTTGTCGAGTGCTTCGTGGAAGACTTCGACAGGAGCGCGCTTAACTTTGTTCTCAACGCGATCGAGCGCATTGTAGACGATTTTCTCTGCGACGGATTTTTTACCGTCGATCATGAGGTTGTTCATGAATTTGGAAAGTACGCGGTCGCCATATTTGGCGTCAGGCAATACTTCGCGTTTTTCAGCAGCGTGACGACGAGACATCTATAAATATCCTTCTTACTTAGGACGCTTCGCGCCGTACTTGGAACGACGTTGCTTACGATCTTTGACGCCCTGGGTATCCAGAACACCACGCAGGATGTGGTAACGCACACCTGGAAGGTCTTTTACACGGCCGCCGCGGATCAGAACCACAGAGTGTTCCTGAAGGTTGTGGCTTTCACCTGGGATGTAGGAAATCACTTCGTAGCCGTTGGTCAGGCGAACCTTCGCAACTTTCCGCATCGCGGAGTTCGGCTTTTTAGGAGTGGTGGTGTAAACGCGTGTGCAAACGCCGCGTTTCTGTGGGCATTGCTCCAGGTGCTGGGACTTGGAGCGCTTGATTTTTGGCTGGCGCGGTTTGCGGATCAGCTGTTGAATCGTTGGCATAGGGTCTCTTTTCCCGTTTCTCAACTTATGCCCGGGTCGCCCCGAGCGGTTACATTTCTGACCCGTCCTGTCCCGCACCTGATCCACATCCCTGCAGACCAAAGCAAAAAAGCCGCAAACGTTCCCATTCCGAGGTGAACGTCGCGGTGGGGTAACAGAGGGTCAGAGTGATAAAAGTGCTCTGACCTTGAGCCACTACAGATATGATTTCGGCATAGCGGACAGACTCCACGTGCCGGATAGGCGCGCGTATAGGGGGAGTCGGGGGTCGTGTCAACAGCAGGCGGGCTGGCTGTAAAATGGCCGCCCCCTGTTGGGAACGGCCTTTTATCTATGGCACCTAGGCAGCAAGATCAAACAACAGGAACTCTGCATCGCCGCCTTGCGCGAATGTCAGCGTGCCGCCACCTTCAATCGCCAGACCGTCGCCTTTGGTCAGTTGGGTTCCGTTGACAGTCAGGCTGCCTTTGATCACTTGCACCCATCCTTTGCGGATCGGGTTTTGATCATAGTCGATGTGCTTCTCGCCGCTCAGGGTCGCAGCATAGACACTTGCATCCGCTTGCGTCACCATAGACCCGTCGCGCCCGTCTGCGGACAGAAAGAGTTTCAGCTTGCCGTCTTTGTCTGCAGCAGTAAGGTCTCGCGTGTCATATGCGGGCTCGGTATTGGCCACCGACGGCATCAACCAGATCTGGTGAAACTGCATGTCTTCCGTGTCAGAAGGATTGAACTCCGAGTGGGTCACTCCCCGCCCAGCGCTCATATATTGAATGCCACCTTCGCCGACGACGGACCCGTTGCCCATGCTATCGCGGTGCTCCAAGGCCCCCTTGGTCACATAGGAAAAGATCTCCGCGTTCTTGTGGGGGTGATTGGGAAAGCCCCTGCCCCCGGCGACTTTGTCATCATTGATCACACGCAGGTTCCCAAAGCCCAAGAAGTCAGGGTCATAGTAGTTTCCAAAGCTAAAGCTGTGTGCCGATTGCAACCAACCAAAGTTGGCCATGCCGCGATCCTCAGCAGGGCGGAGGGTCAATTGCAGGTCAGACTTCGTCATTGCGTCTTTCATGTCAGTCTCCAATCAAGGGTTGCGACGCTTGCCCCTATTGGGCGCGTCTTTGATAGAGAAAATGGCGTTGTGACTTTTTGAACTCAATGCTTATAAAATTACAGAAATTGTGCAAATTTGAACAATACAAGATTGCCTCTCAATCTGTTTTCTACATTGCGAAATCATGGCCTCGCTGCCATGTTTCCAGGCAGAGACACACTCCAAGTTGAGGCAAACTATGAACAGCCAGGACATGCAGGTCATCGGGCTCTGCCGGTTTTCCTATCCTGCCTACGGGGGGTTTCAAGTCGCGCATGAGACCATGGAGGACCGCCGCGCCTTCCTCTATGCACCTGAGCGGATGGAGGAACGGTTTCGCTCCTTTGAGGCCATCACCATGCCCGGCCTCCGCGCCCAAACCGACCCGAATTTCGAGTTCCTGATCGTGATTGGCGAATGCCTGCCCGCGCCATATCTTGCCCGTCTCAAAGACCTCATCGCGGATGTACCTCAGGCGCGCATCATCGCCCGCCCCCCGGAACGACATCGTCTCGCGATGCAGCAGATCATCAATGAAAACCTCGACACGCCTGAACTGCCCTCTATCCAGTTCCGCCATGATGACGATGACGCGGTGGCTGTGAATTTCATCGAGAAACTGCGTGAAGCGGTGGATGACTGTGCCGCCTTGATCGCGAAACACCCGCTTGTGGCAATCGACTTTAATCGTGGGTTTTCGGGGCGACCGACGTCACAGGGCCTCGAGATCACGCCCTCTGTCCTGCAATACTACGGCGTTGCTTTGGCCATGGTTGCCCAGCCCGGGGCACAGAAGACGATCATGAACTTCTCGCACAAAAAGATGAACCAGGTCATGCCGTCGGTCACCTTTACCGATCAGGAAATGTTCCTGCGGGGACATGGCGCGTTCAATGACTCACGGCAAAAGCCCAATATCGCTCAGCTCGATTTTCAACCGATGGACGCCGAAGAAGAAATCCTTTTCAAAGAACTCTTCGCCATCGACAATGACCGCGTGCGTGAAATCTATTCCCGCGCCTAGCTTTTGCTGCGCGCGACGCTTTCGCGGTAGAGCGTGAAAAGACCTGTCGCCACAACGATCGCCGCTCCCAAAAGGGTCAGCGCGTCAGGCCAGTCTCCGAACACCACAAACCCGATCAGCAAGGCTGCGATCAGGCCGGAATACCGGAACGGCGCAATAAAGGTGATCTCGCCCACCCGCATCGCCATCACAGAACAGATATAGGCCAAGGCAACGACCATCGCGGCAGCCGCCAGATGCCCGAGGTTTAGTGCGGAGACGGCAACCCAAGGTTCCGTCGTGCTGGCCAAGCCCGCTGCTCCGCAGACCGCCGCAGAGGAAATCACAGCTCCCATGATCGATGGCATGGCTTTGGACATGCGTCGCGCGGCTAGGTCTCGGATTGTCACCAATGCCACTGCAATGAGGGCATAGATGGATTGTTGCGTGAAACCGTCGGGCCCCGGGCGAACGATCAACATGACGCCGCAAAACCCGATCAAAATCGCCAAGAGGCGACGCCAGCCCAAAGGCTCTCGAAAGACCAGCGCTGCAGCAAGCGCGACTGAAAGCGGCAGCACCTGAAGGACGGCTGTGACATTGGCGAGCTCCATGCGCAAAAGCGCGAAAATGAAGAAATAGGCCGCGCCCACCTCCATAGCGGCGCGTAGGCACGCCAAGGCCCAGTCTTTTGCGGGGGCTTGAACCCGCAGGTTTCCCAAGCACCACGCAAGCAAAACAAGGAAGAGCGTCGCCGGGATTCCACGCAAAAACACCATTTGAAACAACGGGATATTCGCACCAACGACTTTCATAATCGCGTCGTTAACCGTAAAGCCCAGCATCGCGCCGACCATCAATAGACTGCCTTTGGCGTTGTCTTGCATGACCCTCACCCCATGTATCCAACAGCGTGACCCTAGGGCGCAAAAGCCCCGATGAAAACCCATTGGATTTGCGCAATTGGGACATCTGAAAATGCACGGGTAGCAGAGCCATCGCCGGATCGGCGGGATGGGGAGCTAGGGTCTCAGGAAGCCCGTTTATCCCAGCAAAACTCATCCAACGCGCCAATGAGCTTTGCGGCACGCACGCGCTTCGGGCCAAGTGGGATGTCCACAGGCAAAAGAAAAACCCCGACGCATTTCTGCGCCGGGGTCTCTCAATTCATAAGCGAGGGCGTCTTACTCTTCGCGGCTTTCCGGCACGTCGACGAAACCGCTGTCGAAGATATCTTCGGCAGAGAAGTCGCCATCGGCAGGAGCTGCCAGAGCCACAGCTGCTTCGGCCTCTTCGCGGCGCGCTTCGATGACCACATTGTCACGCTCTTGCGCGATCTTGCGGACCTTCTGCGTCGCGCCACCAGTACCGGCTGGGATCAGGCGACCCACGATGACGTTTTCTTTCAGGCCAACCAGCTTGTCTTTCTTACCTTGGACAGAGGCCTCGGTGAGAACACGGGTGGTTTCCTGGAAGGACGCCGCCGAGATGAACGAGCGGGTCTGCAAGGACGCTTTGGTGATACCCAAGAGGATCGGCTCGCCCGAGGCTGGACGTTTGCCACGAGACAGAGCTTTCTCGTTGGCTGCGTCAAACTCTTGCTTATCGACGTGCTCGCCTTTCAGCAGGGTGGTTTCACCTGAGTCCAAGATCTCCCACTTCTGCAGCATCTGACGCACGATGACTTCGATGTGCTTGTCGTTAATTTTCACACCTTGCAGGCGGTAAACGTCTTGCACTTCGTCGATCATATAGTCCGCCAGCGCTTCGACACCCATGATGGACAGGATGTCATGCGGCGCAGGGTTGCCGTCCATGATGTAGTCGCCTTTTTGGACAAAATCGCCTTCCTGAACAGGAATGTGCTTGCCCTTTGGCACCATGTATTCGACGGTTTCCAATGCGTCATCAGCAGGCTCGATCGAGATGCGGCGCTTGTTCTTATAGTCGCGGCCAAAGCGCACGTAACCATCGATTTCCGCGATGATTGCGTGGTCTTTCGGACGACGCGCTTCAAAGAGTTCCGCAACCCGTGGCAGACCACCGGTAATGTCTTTGGTCTTCGCACCTTCGCGTGGGATACGCGCGATGACGTCACCGGCTTTCACGTCCTGACCGTCTTCGGCGGAAAGGATCGCGTCCACAGACATTGGGTAGGTCACTGGGTTGCCGGCTGCGTTGCGCACTGGCTCGCCATCTGCGTCGACCAGAATGATCTCTGGCTTCAGCTCGTTGCCCTTAGGCGCGGAACGCCAGTCGGACACGATTTTCTGGGTCATGCCGGTCGCTTCGTCAGTCACGTCGCGGACAGCAATGCCCGACACGAGGTCAACGAACTTCGCCTTACCGTCTTTCTCAGCCAAAATCGGCAGAGTGAACGGATCCCATTCAAACAGCTTGTCGCCGCGTGCAACTTTGCCGCCATCTTTGACAAAGAGCTTAGAGCCATACCCCAGCTTGTGGGTCACACGAACGTCGCCCGCCTCATCGACGATCTCGAGTTTCATGTTGCGGCCCATGACCAAGGTCTCACCCTGCGCGTTATCCAGAACATTGGCGTTCTCGAAACGGATGGTGCCCTCTTGGGACGCTTCCTGGAAGGACTGCTGGCCACCTTGCGCAACACCACCGATGTGGAAGGTCCGCATGGTCAGCTGTGTACCCGGTTCACCAATGGACTGCGCTGCGATGATGCCGACGGCCTCGCCGGTGTTCACGATGGTACCGCGTGCAAGGTCACGACCGTAACACATGGCACAAACGCCCTCTTCCGCCTCACAGGTCAGTGGGGAACGGATACGCGCGGAGGCCACACCGGCTTCGTCGATGTCGTCAGCCATGAGTTCGTCGATGAGCTGGCCTTTTTCGACCAGAACCTCTTCTGTGCCCGGACGCAGAATGTTTTCTGCGGCCACACGGCCCAGAACCCGTTCTGCGAGGGTCGCAACGACCTCACCATCGTTAACCGCCGCTTCCGCAGTGATCGCGTTTTCAGTGCCACAGTCATGCATACGCACGATGCAGTCCTGCGCCACGTCAACCAGACGACGGGTCAGGTAACCGGAGTTCGCGGTCTTTAGCGCCGTATCCGACAGACCCTTACGGGCACCGTGGGTGGAGTTGAAGTACTCAAGAACGGTCAGACCTTCTTTAAAGTTCGAGATGATCGGGGTCTCGATGATGTCGCCGTTCGGCTTCGCCATCAGGCCACGCATCCCGCCCAGCTGTTTCATCTGAGTGACCGAGCCACGCGCACCGGAGTGGGCCATCATGTAAACAGAGTTTGGCTCTGCCTCGGCACCATTCTCTTCGGTTTTCGCCGCAGAGATCGTGCCCATCATGGCGTCGGTGACCTTGTCGTTACACTTGGACCAAGCATCGACAACTTTGTTGTACTTTTCGCCCTGAGTGATCAGACCGTCCATATACTGCTGTTCAAAGTCTTTTACCTGATCACGGGTGTCATCAACGATGCCCCATTTGTCATCAGGGATAACCATATCGTCCTTACCGAACGAGATGCCCGCCTTGAACGCTTCTTTAAAGCCCATGGACATGATCTGGTCACAGAAGATGACCGACTCTTTCTGACCGCAGTAACGGTAGACGGTGTCGATGACTTTTTGAACATCACGCTTTCGCAGCAGGTTGTTCACCAGCTCAAATGGCGCTTTCGCGTTTTGTGGCAACAAAGCGCCCAGCTTGACGCGACCTGGGGTCGTTTCAAAGCGCTTCATCACCTCAAGCCCGTTCTCGTCGATCTGAGGGATACGGGCTTGGATCTTGGCGTGCAGATGCACTTCGCCGGAATCCAGCGCGTGCTCGACTTCTTCGATGGAGGAGAAGACCATGCCTTCGCCCTTCATCCCGTCGCGCGCGATGGACACGTAATAAAGGCCCAAGATCATATCCTGAGATGGAACGATGATCGGCGCGCCGTTTGCTGGCGACAGAACGTTGTTTGTCGACATCATCAGAACACGCGCTTCCAGCTGGGCCTCAAGGCTCAGAGGAACGTGGACCGCCATCTGGTCACCGTCGAAGTCCGCGTTAAACGCAGAACAGACCAGCGGGTGCAGCTGGATCGCTTTACCTTCGATCAGAACCGGTTCGAACGCCTGAATGCCAAGACGGTGCAGCGTTGGCGCACGGTTCAGCATGACCGGGTGTTCGCGGATGACCTCATCGAGGATGTCCCAAACTTCTGGACGTTCTTTCTCGACCAGCTTTTTCGCCTGTTTCACGGTGCTGGACAGACCTTTGGCCTCCAGACGCGAATAGATGAACGGCTTAAATAGCTCGAGCGCCATCTTTTTCGGCAAACCACACTGGTGCAGCTTGAGTTCCGGACCCGTCACAATGACCGAACGGCCAGAGAAGTCGACGCGTTTACCCAAAAGGTTCTGACGGAAACGACCCTGCTTACCCTTGAGCATATCGGACAAGGATTTCAGAGGACGTTTGTTGGCGCCAGTGATCACACGACCGCGACGGCCGTTGTCAAACAGAGCGTCCACAGATTCCTGCAGCATCCGCTTTTCGTTACGGACGATGATGTCAGGTGCACGCAGTTCGATCAGACGCTTCAGACGGTTGTTCCGGTTGATCACACGACGATACAGATCGTTCAGGTCAGACGTTGCAAACCGGCCGCCATCCAGAGGCACCAGCGGGCGCAGTTCTGGTGGGATCACTGGGATCACGGTCAGAACCATCCACTCTGGGCGGTTGCCGGATTCCAGGAAGGATTCGACAACTTTCAGACGCTTGATGATCTTCTTCGGCTTCAGCTCACCGGTCGCCTCAGCGAGTTCCGCACGCAGATGCTCTGCCTCGGATTCAAGGTCGATCTGAGACAGCATCTCACGGATCGCTTCCGCACCGATGTTCGCGGTGAAGGCGTCCATGCCGAAGGTGTCTTGCGCGTCCATATACTCGTCTTCGGTGAGCATCTGGCCGTA
>JABSOU010000044.1:10618-28521 GCA_013215215.1 Cognatishimia sp.
CTTATATTTACCGCAGAGACATTCGTAGTCTTTGATCGGGCCAAAGATACGCGCACAGAACAGGCCGTCGCGCTCTGGCTTGAATGTCCGATAGTTGATGGTCTCTGGCTTTTTGATTTCGCCGTAAGACCAAGACAGGATCCGTTCCGGAGACGCCAGCGAGACTTTGATTTCGTCAAAAATCTTCTGTGGTGCCAATGGGTTAAACGGGTTGTTCGTCAGTTCCTGGTTCATTTGTTTACCTCAAATTAGAGCGGAAGCTTTGGGAAGGGGAATAAGGGGCTGCGCCCTTATTCCTCCACCTCCGCGTCCAGGAGTTCCATATTCAGGCCGAGGCCACGGACTTCTTTGACCAGAACGTTGAACGATTCTGGGATGCCCGCTTCGAAGTTATCCTCGCCCTTGACGATGCTTTCATAGACCTTGGTCCGGCCCGCGACGTCATCCGACTTAACGGTGAGCATTTCCTGCAGGGTGTAGGCTGCGCCGTAAGCTTCGAGAGCCCAGACTTCCATTTCCCCGAAACGCTGACCACCGAATTGCGCTTTACCGCCCAGAGGCTGCTGGGTGACCAGCGAGTATGGACCAGTAGAACGCGCGTGGATTTTGTCGTCCACCAGGTGGTGCAGTTTCAGCAGGTATTTCACGCCAACAGTAACCGGACGGCTGAACTGTTCACCGGTACGGCCGTCAAACAGGATCGACTGACCAGACTGATCAAAGCCCGCACGGACCAGAGCGTCGTTCACGTCGCCCTCTTTCGCGCCGTCAAAGACCGGTGTGGCGATCGGAACACCACGGGTCACATTGCCCGCTGCTTCGATCAACGCAGTCTCGTCCATGTTCGCGATGCCTTCGTCATAGACGTTGTCGCCATAGGCGTCATGCATAGCTTCACGCACAGGAGTCAGATCGCCGGAACGACGGTATTCACCGAGCGCTTCGTCCACCTTGATGCCCAGACCGCGTGCGGCCCAGCCCATGTGGGTTTCAAGGATCTGACCAACGTTCATCCGCGACGGAACACCCAGAGGGTTCAGACAGAAGTCAACCGGCGTACCATCCGCGAGGAACGGCATGTCTTCCATAGGTACAACCTTGGAAATAACACCTTTGTTCCCGTGACGGCCCGCCATCTTATCGCCCGGCTGCAGCTTACGCTTCACCGCGATAAAGACTTTGACCATCTTCATCACACCCGGAGGCAGATCGTCGCCACGGCGAACTTTCTCGACCTTATCCTCAAAGCGTGCATCCAGCGCGCGTTTCTGCGCTTCGTATTGCTCGTGCAGAGCCTCTACGATCTGTGCATCATCCTCGTCTTCCAGAGCCAGCTGCCACCACTGACCACGGGTCATCATTTCGAGCAGCTCATCATCGATCACGGACTTTGGCTTGACGCCTTTCGGGCCTTTGACAGCCACTTTACCCATGATCATGTCTTTCAGACGCGCGTAGATGTTGCGGTCCAGGATCGCGAGTTCGTCGTCCCGGTCACGTGCCAGTGCTTCGACTTCTTCACGCTCGATCTGCAACGCACGTTCGTCTTTTTCCACACCGTGGCGGTTAAAGACGCGCACTTCAACGACCGTGCCGAAGTCACCCGGTTTCACACGCAGCGAGGTGTCGCGCACGTCGGACGCTTTCTCACCAAAGATCGCGCGGAGGAGTTTTTCCTCTGGCGTCATTGGGCTCTCACCTTTTGGCGTGATCTTACCGACCAGAATGTCGCCCGGCTCTACGTCCGCACCGATGTAAACGATGCCCGCCTCGTCGAGGTTGCGCAGCGCTTCTTCACCGACGTTTGGAATGTCGCGGGTGATTTCTTCTGGGCCAAGCTTGGTGTCACGAGCAGCGACTTCGAATTCTTCGATGTGAACCGAAGTAAACACGTCGTCACGCGCGATGCGCTCAGAGATCAGGATGGAGTCTTCGTAGTTGTAGCCGTTCCAAGGCATAAACGCGACGACCACGTTTTTACCCAGTGCCAGTTCCCCCATATCGGTGGACGGGCCATCGGCAATCACTTCGCCTTTGCCAACCGTGTCGCCCACTTTTACCTGCGGACGCTGGTTGATGCAGGTGTTTTGGTTGGAACGCTGGAACTTGCGCAGACGATAGATGTCAACGCCAGCATCGCCGAGCTCGAGGTCCTCGGTCGCGCGGATAACGATACGCTGTGCATCAACTTGGTCGATGATACCACCACGTTTCGCCTGGATCGCAGCGCCGGAGTCGATCGCCACTTTTTCCTCGATACCGGTACCAACCAGAGGCGCTTCAGCGCGCAGCAGCGGAACCGCCTGACGTTGCATGTTCGAGCCCATAAGCGCCCGGTTCGCGTCGTCGTTTTCAAGGAATGGGATCAGGGACGCCGCCACAGAGACCAACTGCTTTGGCGACACGTCGATCAGATCGACCGCGCCAACAGGGGCCATGGTGTAGTCACCGGACTGACGAGTGTTAACCATCTCGTTGATGAACTTGCCGTCCGCATCCAATGTCGCGTTCGCCTGCGCCACAGTGTGACGCATCTCTTCGGTCGCGGACATGTAGTTCACCTCATCGGTGACCTGACCGTCGACAACCTTACGATATGGGGTCTCGATGAAGCCGTATTTGTTCACGCGGGCGAAGGTTGCCAGCGAGTTGATCAGACCAATGTTTGGACCTTCCGGCGTTTCAATCGGACACATACGACCGTAGTGGGTCGGGTGAACGTCGCGGACTTCAAAGCCTGCACGTTCACGGGTCAGACCGCCTGGGCCAAGCGCCGAGAGACGACGTTTGTGCGTCACCTCAGACAGCGGGTTGGTTTGGTCCATGAACTGAGACAGCTGAGAAGAGCCAAAGAACTCACGTACCGCAGCCGCTGCTGGTTTCGCGTTGATCAGATCCTGCGGCATCACAGTGTCGATCTCGACAGAGGACATACGCTCTTTGATCGCGCGCTCCATACGCAGCAGACCCACGCGGTACTGGTTCTCCATCAGCTCGCCAACGGACCGCACACGACGGTTGCCGAGGTGGTCGATGTCGTCCACGTCGCCATGGCCGTCGCGCAGCTCAACCAGAGCTTTGATGCAGGACACGATGTCTTCTTTGCGCAGGGTGCGCATGGTGTCTTCGGCATCCAGAGCCAGACGCATGTTCATTTTTACACGGCCAACCGCGGAAAGGTCGTAGCGTTCGCTGTCAAAGAACAAGGTGTCAAACAGCGCAGACGCCGCTTCCACAGTGGGTGGCTCACCCGGACGCATTACGCGGTAGATGTCCATGAGCGCGGTTTCGCGGTTCATGTTCTTGTCCTGCGCCATGGTGTTGCGCATGTATGGACCCACGTTGACGTTGTCGATGTCCAGAACTGGGATCGTGGTGATGCCCGCGTCGATCAATTCCTTAACGGTACCGCCGATCAGATCGCCATCTTTGTCATATTCCAGCGTCAGCTCATCGCCCGCTTCGACATAGATCGCACCGGTCTCTTCGTTGATGATGTCTTTGGAGACATATTTGCCAACGATTTGATCATATGGCAGCAGCAGTTCAGTCACTGCGCCTTCGTCGATCAGTTTCTTAACCGCACGAGGGGTGACTTTTTTGCCTGCTTCGGCAATGACTTCGCCGGTGGCCGCGTCGACCAGATCGTAAGCCGGACGGGTGCCGCGCACACGATCAGGGAAGAACTTGGTTGCCCAACCTTTGTTCTTCTCAAGCTTATACTCAACGGTGTCATAATAGGCATCCATGATGCCTTCCTGGTCCAGACCCAGCGCATAAAGCAGGGTGGTCACAGGCAGCTTACGACGACGGTCGATGCGTGCAAAAACGATGTCCTTGGCGTCGAATTCAAAATCCAGCCAAGAGCCGCGATATGGGATAATGCGGCAGGCAAACAGCAGTTTGCCGGACGAGTGGGTTTTACCTTTGTCGTGGTCAAAGAACACACCAGGGGAGCGGTGCATCTGAGACACGATCACACGCTCGGTGCCGTTCACCACAAAGGTGCCGTTTGGTGTCATCAGAGGCATATCGCCCATGAAGACGTCTTGTTCTTTGATGTCTTTGACAGACTTCGCGCCAGTGTCTTCGTCAACTTCGAAGACGATCAGACGCAGAGTGACCTTCAGCGGCGCGCTGTAGGTCATGTCACGAGTCATACATTCTTCGACGTCATACTTCGGCTTTTCCAGCTCGTAGTCGACGAATTCCAAAACGGATTGTTCGTTAAAGTCCTTGATCGGGAAAACCGACTGGAACACGCCTTTGATGCCTTCGCCGTCCAGCGGCATCTCTGCGTCACCGGAACGCAGGAAGAGATCATAGGAGGATTTCTGAACCTCGATGAGGTTTGGCATATCCAGAACTTCGCGGATTTTGCCGTAGTATTTACGCAAGCGTTTTTGGCCAAGGTAGGTTTGAGCCATGTGCGATGACACCTTTCATTTCTCAATGGGGGTGCATGCCGTCGGGCCCCGGCACCACGCCCTTTCGAGACAGACGATTGGATCCATTCTCGGTGTGTGTCCCACCACGCACCACTCGATCCTTAGACCTCGTCTTAGAAAAACCCCTTACTCAAAAGGGTCTTTCTAAGACAGGCACGGCAGGGAACGGTTTTCCGCACCCTGCCACATCAAAACCGGGAATATCCCGGCAATGATTACTTGAGCTCGACTTCTGCGCCAGCTGCTTCCAGCTTCGCTTTGATGTCTTCTGCTTCTGCTTTGTCGACGCCTTCTTTGACGGCTTTGCCGCCTGCTTCGACCAGCTCTTTTGCTTCTTTGAGGCCCAGGCCGGTGATGCCGCGGACTTCTTTGATGACGTTGATTTTCTTGTCGCCTGCGGCTTTCAGAATTACGTCAAATTCAGTTTTTTCCTCAGCTGCTGCACCGCCTGCGTCGCCGCCTGCTGCGCCGGCAACCATAACAGCGCCACCGGCTGCTGGCTCGATGCCGTACTCGTCTTTGAGGATTGTTTTCAGTTCTTGTGCTTCCAGCAGGGTCAGACCTACGATGCTTTCAGCAAGTGCTTTCAGATCAGCCATTTTAGCTTCTTTCCGTTTTCAAGTTTGTGTTCCAACGTGCGTGCCTAAGCCGCTACGCGGTTCTCAATAAGTTGCTTACGCAGCCTCTGCCTTTTCCTCGATGGTTGACAGAATAGATGCGATGTTGCTTGCAGGTGCGCCAATTGCGCCAGCGATGTTGGAAGCAGGTGCGCCGATGCAGCCCACGATGGAAGCAATAAGCTCCTCGCGAGAAGGCATCTTGGACACGGCTTCAACGCCAGCACGATCCAGAGCATTCTCACCCATTGCACCGCCGAGGATCTCGAATTTCGAGTTCTCTTTGGCGAAGTCCTCTGCAACCTTAGCGGCCGCAACAGGGTCTTCGGAATAGGTCAGAACAGTCATACCCGTCAGGTATTCACTCATGCTTTCGCAAGGCTTTCCTTCAAGGGCGATTTTGGCGAGCCTGTTTTTGGCAACACGAACAGCAGCCTCAGATTCACGTGCTTTCGCGCGCAGAGACTGCATGTCAGCAACTGTGAGACCCTCGTAGTGGGCAACCACAACGACGCCAGAGCTTTCAAAGATCTGGCCGAGTTCCTCGACCACCTTCTCTTTTTGTGCTCTATCCACAGTTTCACTCCAAATTTGGAAGGCTTATGCCCTCCGGCTCATATTTGCCGAGCGTCAGCCCAGCGTTCAGGTCCGCTACGGGGCTGAGCCAAAACCGCCCGAGGTCAAGCCCTCGGTCAATCTGGTCTTTCCCGTCTCAGGCAAGATATTAAGAGGGAAGCCCTCACTCACCGTCTTGGACGAAACACAAAACAGCGCACGACGAATCGTACGCTGACTTGTGAGGGTTTCATTTAGGATGGATTAAGGCACAGAACAAGAGGTAAGCTGCCCTGATCGTCAGCTTTTTTGGCCTGTCTCCGCGTCTTCTTTCGTTCAACTTAACACAGGTTAACGTGCGGGCGTTAACTTTTCTTTCTCGGCTTACTGGAAGTGTCGCTTCCAAACCGCGCTTGGGCGGTATGCCAAGTTCAAAATTTCACACTGCATAAACAGAAAAAGGCGCCCAAACGAGCGCCTTTCCTATTACTTGCATTCAGCCTGAAATCACTCAGCTGCAGCGTTGTCCACGTCGATGGTCACACCTGGGCCCATAGTAGAGCTCAGCGCGATTTTCTTGACGTAAGCGCCTTTTGCGCCAGCAGGCTTGGCTTTCAGAACTGCACCCATGAAGGCACGTACGTTCTCGACCAGCTTGCCTTCGTCGAAGGAGGCTTTGCCGACGCCTGCGTGTACAACACCGGCTTTTTCGACTTTGAACTGAACTTCGCCGCCCTTGGCGTTTTCGACCGCAGCCTTGACGTCCATGGTCACCGTGCCAACTTTTGGGTTTGGCATAAGGTTGCGTGGGCCCAGAACTTTACCCAGACGACCAACGATTGGCATCATATCAGGGGTCGCGATGCAGCGATCAAAGTCGATGGTGCCGCCCTGGATGGTTTCCATCAGGTCTTCTGCGCCAACGATGTCTGCGCCAGCGGCCTGAGCTTCTTCAGCTTTTGGGCCACGTGCGAAAACTGCAACGCGTACGGATTTGCCGGTGCCGTTAGGCAGGCCAACAACGCCGCGGACCATTTGGTCTGCGTGACGTGGGTCAACACCGAGTTGAACAGCGATCTCGACGGTTTCGTCGAATTTCGCGGTCGCGTTGCCTTTGACCAGAGCCACTGCTTCTTCAACAGAGACGTCGGATTTGCCAGCAAATGCTTCGCGTGCTGCGCGGGTACGTTTACCGAGTTTCGCCATTACTTCACCTCGATGCCCATGGATTTCGCGGAACCCATGATGATTTGCATTGCTGCTTCGACGTCGTTCGCGGAGAGGTCTTTCATCTTCGCTTCGGCGATCTCACGAACCTGCTTTACAGATACGGATGCAACGGTTTCACGGCCTGGGTTCTCAGCACCACGAGGACGGTTACGCTTGCCAACTGGCTTCAGGCCAGCAGCTTTTTTCAGGTAGTAAGACGCAGGCGGCGTCTTGATGTCCATGGTGAAGGACTTGTCCTGATAATAGGTGATCACGGTTGGGCAAGGCGCTCCTTGTTCCATTTCCTGTGTCTTCGCGTTGAACGCTTTACAGAATTCCATGATGTTGATGCCGCGCTGACCCAGAGCAGGGCCGACGGGCGGGGATGGGTTGGCTTGACCTGCAGGGATCTGCAGCTTCATTGTACCAGCCAGCTTCTTCGCCATCTGATCGTTTCCTTTCAACGTGGATGGAACGCGTTCCACCCGGGATATGTTGCGTGGTCCGAGATCAGGATCGCGATCCCTCCTTCTCCCACGAGATAAGACACCCCGAGCGGGACTCGGGGCGATGGCCGGCGTTTAAAGGGGAATCGGCGGGTTGGCAAGGGGGCTTGGTGGATTACCAAGGCCCGTGGAAATCGCCGTCTTTGTCCAAGCGACGGAACCCATGGGCGCCAAAGAAATCGCGTTGACCCTGGATCATATCCGCCGTGCCGCGTGCCTGACGCACTTCGTCGTACCACGACACCGCCGAGGACAGCGCCGGAACCGGCAAACCAATCGTAACCGCCTGAGCGACAACACGGCGCAACGCGCCTATATGGGTTTCCAGGAGGCTCGCGAACTCATCCGCCAAGATCAGCCGACCATGTGGCAGATCCGATCGGAAAGCCTGAGAAATGTCGTCCAGCAAGGCCGAGCGAATGATGCACCCTGCCCGCCAGATTTCCGCGATGCGGGCATAATCGAGATCCCAAGAGAACTCCTCCGACGCCGCTTTCAGGATCCGGAAGCCTTGCGCATAGGCAAGGATGCGGCCCACCATCAGAGCGGATTCCAGATCGCCCTCATCAAATGTCGCCGTCGTCGTGTCTGGCGCGGCCAAGACTTTGGACGCGGCCTGACGCACGACACGTTCAGACGACAGAACCCGCGCGCCGACGGCCGCTTCGATCACAGAAGCCGATTGTCCCATGCGGATCGCTTCGATCACAGTCCAGCGCCCCGTGCCCTTTTGACCCGCCTGATCCACGATCAGATCAATCATCGGCTTGCCAGTCTCTGGATCCACGCCATCCAGAACCTTGCCTGTGATCTCGATCAGATAGCTCTGCAACGCGCCTTCATTCCAGCGATGAAACAATGGCGCGATCTCGGCGGGCTTGCGCCCTTCGCCGTCCCGCAACAGACCATAGACCTCCGCGATCATCTGCATATCGGCATATTCGATGCCATTGTGGACGGTCTTCACGAAATGCCCAGCGCCATCGGGACCGAGGTGCGCAACGCAGGGATCACCCTCGAATTTCGCGGCAATCGCCTCGAGCACCGGACGCAAAGGCTCCCAAGAGGATTTGGACCCGCCGACCATCATAGACGGCCCATGCCGCGCGCCTTCTTCGCCGCCGCTGACACCAACACCGAGGTATTGGAACCCCGCGGCCTCGACCCGCTCTGTCCGCCGCATGGTGTCACGGAAATCGCTGTTGCCGCCGTCGATGATTGTGTCACCGGGGGCGAGATGGGGAAGCAACGCATCGATGGAAGCCTCAACTGGGCCACCTGCCGGCACCAACAAGACAATGGCGCGCGGTGTGGGCATTGCGGACACCAAAGCTTCGACGCTTTCCGTTTTGGTCAGGCGGTGTGCGAGACCGCCCGCGTCTGAGATCAGCGCATCAATGGTTGAGGGATCAAGATTATAGAGCGCAATGTCGTGGCCATTCTCGGCAATATTAAGCGCCAAGGCGCTGCCCATTGTGCCGACGCCAATCAAACCCATAGACGCTGTTGTCATGCTGATCCCCTCAAATCTGGTGCACCCTACCTCACCCAGAACGAGGTCGGACCGCAAGGGGACAATTTCAAGAGCTAGAGCGTGATCCGATGGGCATAGAGCCGATCATAATGCGGTTTCATCCGCCGATGCACGCGTTGCACGCGATCAGGCGCATCGGCAACCTCGACATATTTCCGCACCTGAGGCGTCAGTCCCGTCGACTTAGCAAGGTTGTGGTGGAAGGACCCACCATCCCACCAACTATGCTCGGAGGGATCCCCGCCTGCTTCCCATGTCAGGGCCTCGGGCATGAAAGGTATGCCGACACTGTCGCAGAAGGCTTCAACCATGCCTGTGGGGTTCTCCAGCAGGTCGTCGCTGTCAATCACGGGCGGAGGCGTGCCGTTCAAAGCCCATAGCAAATCAAACAGCGCGCGTTGCTCGGGGAATCCGACCTCTGCCTCATCAAAGTCAGGCCATTTGTTGTACATGGACGAGATCGTCTTGGCAGGATCGCGGATCAGGAAGGCATGGGTGAAGTTGCCCAGAAACTCCGGGTCCCACATGTGATTAATGTAATGCGGGAAGTCTTTCAGGAACACCGGACCCGTCTCCGCCCGCACCTGTATGTCTTCCCACACGCTCTCAAGCGTTAAACCCGGCGTGACCTTTTCGCCGGGAGCAAACCGCGGCCACATGGGATCTTCGCCCTGATACCAGGCTTCCCCAAAGGGCTCGTGCAGGCAATCTAGATCTCCCCGTTGCCGCATCATCCATTCAAAAGCTGTGGAGGTGGATCGGGGAATAGCCCAAAGTGTAACGATCTTATGCATGGAAGCTCTCCAGTAGTTTGCCATGGTTGCCTTCGGGCGCAATGCCCAGATCTCGGAAGATCGCCCAATAGAGCGCGGTGTCATGGCCGATCACAGGCTTGCCAAGCCGCTCTTCGAGCATTGGCGTCAATTGCAGCGGCCGCTCGGGCACGCCGTCCGGCCCGGACCGGAAATTGCACATGCCGTTGATCAGATAAGCGTCCGCATTTGGCGCGTGCTCGGCCACATAGTCGAAACTCTTGGCGGCCAGATCTCCGTCAAAGATCCATCGTTTTGCGTTAACCGCCTCTTGGCTGTCAAACCACCCTTGGTCATGAAAGTTGCCCGCCCAAAGCACGTCAAAGCCTGCTTCCTTCAGAAAGCCAACTGTCCCCTGCCACCAAGCGGGCCAATGATAAGCCGCGTTCAAGGCAACTTTCTCAACATTCATCGCGCGCAGGGCTTCGACCATCGCGTAACCTGCCATGTTGAACTTTAGCCCATAGCGGTCAGACAGATCGGAACAGTGCTGCCGAATACCTTCAACCCCCAATCCGCTTGCGTGAACCCAGTTGGATCCCACTTGCCCCGCCACATTGACGCCATTACGCGCCATGCAGTGGACGAAATCCTCAAGCATCCCAAAGTTACGTTTTCGCTGGTCGAGACCGTGCTGATAATCCGGATCATGCAGCATCCAACCATGCACGCCGACCGACCGTGGCGCGATGCGCAAGAAATCCGACGGGGCCGCATCGAAATCAAACGGCGGACAAGTGAAGCCGACCTGATGCGGGAACAATTGCTGCTCCGGCGTCCAGTCCTGTGGCATTGTCATCTGGTCGCTCATGAGCCCTCCCCTGCTCTTGGCTTTGACCACGAGCCTAAAGAGGGATTGCCACCGGTCAACTCCGGCGCGACCATGTCTGATGTCGCTTTCAGACCAAAACAAAAGCCGCGTCGGTTCCCCGCGCGGCTTTCATGAACTGTGATGCGGCGGACTTAGCCCTGTTTAGAAACCTGCAGGAATTCCAGCTCGACCGGCGTCTCACGGCCAAAGATGGAAACAGTCACCTTGAGGCGCTGGTTGTCCTCATCCACCTCTTCAACCATGCCGTCAAAGCCTTCGAACGGACCATCGTTGACCTTAACCTTCTCGCCAACTTCAAAGGAGATCATCAGCTTCGGAGCTTCTTCGCCCTCAGCAACACGGCCCAGGATCGCCTGAACTTCGGCATCGCGCATCGGCATCGGGCGGCCTTGTGGGCCAAGGAAGCCGGTAACGCGGTTGATCGAGCTGATGAGGTGATAGCCCTGATCACTCATTTCCATACGCACGAGGACATAGCCCGGCATGAAACGACGTTCTGTCGGGACTTTCTTACCGCGACGGACTTCGATCACTTCTTCGGTTGGAACCAGCACTTCTTCGATCTGATCCTCAAGCCCCTGCTCTTCTGCAGACTGGCGGATCTGTTCGGCGATCTTCTTCTCAAAGTTCGAGAGGACGCTTACGGAATACCAACGCTTTGCCATATGACCGTTCTTTCTCGTGTTTGCTGCGGCGACTGCCGCGACTTGCCCAAGGCGGAAAACCCGCCTCCCAGATAAAAAACGGGCGCGGAGCTTGATTCGCTACGCGCCACATTCAATTAGCTTTGGACTTAAATCGACCCTTGAGGAAATTCAAGCGCTTTGTCAGGCGTTGGCCTTAGCCAAACATGGTGAGGATCGTCTCAAGGCCCATGCGGATCAGAATGTCCACCACAGAGAAAAACGCAGCAAACAAAGCCGCCATGATGAACACCATCACCGTGGTCAACAGCACTTCGCGGCGGGTCGGCCAAACAATCTTGGAGACTTCGGCGCGGGTTTGCTGGATGAACTGAAGCGGGTTCGTGCGGGCCATGGGTTTTCTTCTCTGGTTAGATCACGTGGTCACATACGCGCCACAGGCCGCAATTTCAAGGCCCGCTTTCGCTTGGGCTGATACGTCATGACAAACTGTGAACAACGGCCAAAAGGAAATACAGATGCCCCCTTCTAAGGTCGACTATAGATTGTTGGCCTTAACTATTGTGGGTGAGGCCAGCCTGACGGCAAAATCACCGAAAAGAGAGCTTAGCCGCGCCTTTTGGATAAGGTAACTCTACCAATTGTTTATTTAGAGTGACCAACTTTTTGAGAATTAAAGCACTGTTTCCGCAGACTGTTAAATTCAAGGCAAAATTTGACCAAAATGCGGCGTTTACTCAAGGTAAACACCACGACTAATCGCCTCAGTGGTGCTTTTCTAGCCCCCACCGCTGCACCTCTGGGGCGACCTAAAACAGGGCAGGAATGCCTGTGTGAGCTTAATTTTTATCTGGCGCGTATTGGCCTATTCGGAACGATCGAGGCTTCAATGAAGAGAATACTTTTTGCATTTGCCCTCCCAATAGCCGCGTTGCCGGGCTGTAGGTCACAAGAACACTTCGTCCAACAGAACATGTTGTACTACGATTTTGAAGTGGACCGAGCGGCCTGCGAAACCAAAGCCATTCAAGAAATTGAGTCCAGCCATCAAAGAAGTGCTGAAATCGCGCTGTCTGCGTTCAAAATCGCGTACGGCAGAAAAGATGCACACGCCTCGGCGCGCACACGCAATTACGAAGCATGCATGCTGTCCAAAGGTTATCGCCGGGTAGAGCTCAAAAGATGCACCAATAGTAAAGCCGCGCAACGGGACGGGGTTGGCCCCTTGAGCGTCAACCGGCGCGTAACTTTGGATTCAAACTCTTGTGCTGTGAGCGACAATAAGGGACGCGTGTTCTTCTCTCATCGCAGCCATCTCTAGGAAGCTTCCGCCTCAAGTTTTCGCGCCACGAACCTTGAGGCCAGCGGCCCACCCAACGCAATCCATCAAGACATCTAAGCGGGAAAATGGCAGGGGCACCAGGGCTCGAACCCGGGACCTACGGTTTTGGAGACCGTCGCTCTACCAACTGAGCTATACCCCTACGGTGACGCTGGAGTTACGCAAGACTCACGAAAACTGCAAGAGGGAAAGACGCTGACTCGCGCATTTCTGCGGGATTCGGGGCAATTTCGGGGCGCTTTTCGGTATCCCATTGTACACAGACCGGTGAAACTTCTGAAACAAAAGCGAAAAAACGGCACTCATAAAATGGTGAACGATTTTTTTTGCGGGGATCGGATCGCGAAAACTTCACATCGCACTCTCATAAAACCACGGCCTGTGCGCGACGTATCCCTTTGTATATTGACCCGCACCTTTGATGTGCAGAAATGCGCAGCACCCTGTACGAATGCTGCTCTTTTCAACTCATAACGGCGTGAGCCAGCGTGTGCCATTTCGTGATTTCAAACTCAGCAACTCGATCCCTAGTTTGAACTCGTCAGCAAGACACTGACACCCAACCAGACGGTCACTCCCCGTCCTACAACCCGAAAGGAATACATTATGAAACGCGTACTTACCGCTTCCGTCGTCGCCTTGATCGCAGCAACTGGTGCAGCATCCGCAATGACCAACGCTACTGGCGCAAACGTGGCTCTGATCCAGAAATTTGCACCTGAAGCAGATCTGTCCACCGTGTCTGACGCGACCATCGTACACCTGCTGAACACCATCAACGACGATGGCGACGACAGCTTTGTTCAGACCCAGGCACACGTTCGTTCGATCCTGAAGAACGGCTAATTCGTTCTCAACAACTCCAAACTCTGACGGCTACTCCCCGTCTAACGAAAACGAAAGGAAAATATCATGAAACGCATTCTTACAGCCTCCGTCGTCGCTCTGATCGCAGCAACTGGTGCAGCATCCGCAATGACAAACGCGACAGGCGCAAATGAAGCCCTGATCCAAAAGTTCGCTCCTGAAGCTGACCTGTCCACCGTGTCCGATGCAACCATCGTTCACCTGCTGAACACCATCAACGATGATGGCGATGACAGCTTTGTTCAGACCCAAGCACACGTGCGCTCGATCCTGAAAAACGGCTAAGGCAACACGTCCCTCTCCCTGCGACCGTAGTTTGGTCGCGGGGAGCAATGGGGCATAAACGCCCCAACTTCAATGTAACTCGCCGCTTGGTTGCCGATTTGGGCGGCCTTTTTTTGCGGCTACTAGCCTCAGGCCTCTCCAAATCCTTTTGGGATCGTTGGTACTGGAAGCGTTTTCGCCCTGGTTTTCAACGAGCGACCAATCACAACGCGGCTGATCTCTGTGGTGCCATCCACGATCCGAAGCATCTGCGATAGTCGAGAAAGTCGATCCATGCCGTAAGGCTTAAGCAAGCCCATGCCACCCAGAACTTGCGTGCAGGTGTTCGCCGCTTTCACCGCCGCATCCGGTACAAATCGCTTGGCATGTGCAGCCATCAGTGGGCCTTGATCTGTACCCAATGCGTTAGCGGCCGCTTTATACAAAAGCCGCGAGGCCTCTAGATCCGTCGCCACCTCTCCGAGCATCCATTGAATGCCATCAAGATCCAGATTGGTGCCTTTGAACATTTTGCGGTTGTGACTATAGGCCAGTGCTGTGTCCAAAGCGGCCTGCATCAAACCGCAACACCCTGACGCAATCGAAACCCGCGCGATGTCGATCGCCATGAGTGACCCTTGCAGGCCCTGCCCCACCGGCAAGATGATATTGTCTTCGCTAACCACCACATTGTCTAAATACATCTCGGACATCGGCAAGAAATTATATGACGGCGTCTCATAGCGAGGCCCGAAACTCAGACCCGGTGTGTCTTTCGGGATGGCGATCATGGCCATGTCCTTGTGACCCGGTTCGTCTGAGGTTTTGACCACCGTGAAATAGATATCCGCTTCGCCCGCCAAAGACACCCAGGCTTTGGCACCATTGATCGTCCAGGTACCATCCGCATTGATCACCGCGCGGCTGTACATGTTGGAGGCGTCTGATCCGGATTGCGGCTCGGTCAGCGCAAAATTGGCGAGCTTGCGTCCAGAAGTCAGCTCACGTGCCCATTCCGCTTTGAAGGCATCCGTGCCGAAACCACACCCCGCGTAGGTGCAGATGTTATGCATCGACAAAGCGAACGCATAAGCGCCATCGCCGCGTCCAAGTTCTTCGTAAACCTGGATGCCATCGCCAAGGCTGAGCCCCTGCCCGCCAAATTCCTCAGGCGCATACAGCCCGGTCAAACCAAGGGCTGCGGCCTTGTCAGAACTCGCCCGAGGCCAGACACCCGACGCATTCCAAGCGTCCACATTCGGCATAATCTCTTCCTCGCAATGTGTGCGAGCGGCTTTCAAAATACTGGTTATTGATACAGACACGGTACCCTCCAAACTCAATTGTCAGACAATTAAATGTCGGACAATTGAACCCTCTGCAATCACTGGATTTTGTGACGTTGGGGCACAAATCTGTGCGTGCATATCATCCCGAGCATGCAGAAAAAATTTTGGAAAGCGATGGTCACCTGCCATGATCCACAATCAGCGAACATGGGAGGGCTAAATGACAAAGCATATGGATCTATCGTCAAGCTGGGGCATCAACAACGACTATGCGCCGCTCAAACATGTTCTTTTGGGGCGGCCCGAGTTTTACAAATGGGTTGAGGCCGGGCCCCTGATCGGGCGGACACTGGCGAATGCAGACAAGACCGGGGTCAAATTCGATCTGCAACTTGCGATGGCACAGCACGCGGAAATGGTCTCGATCTATGAAGAGAACGGCGTCAATTGCCATTACCTGCAAAGCGACGAGGCCCTGCACCGCAATTTCTTTGCCCGCGACAGCTCTGCCATGAGCCCATGGGGTGCTTTGATCTGCCATATGCAGCTCAAGTGTCGCCGCGCGGATTACGTGACGGCCATCCAATTCTATCAAGACCACAATATCCCGATCTGGAAATTCGCAACTGCGGGACATTTTGAAGGCGGAGATTTCAATATCATTGAACCCGGGCGCATTCTGATCGGCTATTGCGGCGAACGCTCGGAAAAAGAGGGTTCGGAACAAGTGGCAGAGTTTGTGCGGGCTGAGGGCTGGGAGGCCGTGGTTGCTCCGATCAGCCGGGAGTTCGTGCATATGGACGGGTTGATCGTGCCATTGGCAGAAAAGCTGGCGGTGGCCTGTATCGATGCCATGGAGCCTTGGCTGGTCGACATCGTCAAAGGATGGGGGATTGAGATCGTGGATGTCTCGTATCGTGAGGCCAAGAACCTTGGGGTGAATTTGGTGGCACTAGGGAATGAAAAAGTGCTGTCGATGGCGGGCGCGACGGATCTGAACGCCAAAATGCGGGCGCTAGGGTTTGAGGTATATGATCCGGATATGTCGATGTTCACGCTGGGCGGTGGCGGTGTGCATTGTCTGTCGCAAGCGTTGTGCCGGGAGGACGCTTGAGGAGAATTTCATCTCCTGAACGACGTTCTCGCACTAAAATTGGAACCAAATACTTCTCTTCGGATAAACTTCGCCACACTAATTCGTGAGTTGAAAAAGAAAAACACTGTGGCTTAGGTCGGCAGCTCCCGTCGACAACCCCAGATTGCAAAAAATCCACCTGATCCAAGGCCAATCTCTCCCCGTAACCCCGTCAGATGCTCACAAGGGCATTTTGAAATGTTTTACATGGAGAGACCAAAATGATCCGCGCAGCAACTTTTGCACTGGCAACACTAGTCGCAGTCCCAGCCTTCGCTGGCAGCCAAAAAGATATCGTCGACACCGCCGCTGGCACTGACGGCTTCAGCACTCTTGTCGCAGCAGTACAAGCCGCTGGGCTTGTCGACACACTCAAAGGCGACGGCCCCTTCACCGTATTCGCTCCGACCGATGAGGCCTTTGCGGCCCTTCCTGCAGGCACCGTCGAAAGCCTGCTGCTGCCTGAAAACAAAGAGCAGTTGATCTCAATCCTGACCTATCACGTGGTGCCTGGCAAAGTCATGTCCACCGATCTGGTCGACGATATGACTGCAGCAACTGTTCAGGGCGGCGACATCATGATCGATCTGGATAACGGCGTCATGATCAACGACGCGTCCGTCGCAGCAGCGGATATCGTGACGAGCAATGGCGTGATCCACGTTATCGACAAAGTGATCTTGCCTGCGGGCTAAGAGATCGTCTGCTAAGACACCAAGTGTGATCCCTCAGGGATGGATGGCCGGCCCCAAACAGGGTCGGCCAGTTTTCGTTCATTCGGGTAAAGGTCACTTGCTGATTGGGCCGAAACCCACGTCTTTCACCAATTCTAACGATATTTCGCTCGCATCAGCGACTTGATCTATCTCAAGGACCGGGCGCGGGAGCATCTTTAGTCTCTTCTTCAGCCACTCAACTGGTGAAAGGAGACCACCGCATGTACAAGAACATTCTCTTACCTGTTCTCTTCGACGAAGAGCATGACACAGCAGCCTCTTTCCGCGCGGCCAAAACACTGGCGGATGACGACGCGAAAGTGACCGTGATGCATGTTCTCGAAGCCATTCCAGTCTATGCAACATCGCATGTGCTTGCCGAAGCCTTGATCACGGCGCGCGAGGAAGTAGAGGGGCGTCTTGAGGAAACGGCGAACAAGTTACCCGGATCTCAGAGGGTTCTTACCTCTGGAAACGCCGCGCACGAAATCCTCGAATATGCGAAAACCCACGACGTGGACTGTATCATTCTCGCGTCGCACAGACCGGGCTTTGGCGATTACTTCATCGGCTCGACGGCTGCGAGAGTCGTACGCCACTCGCCCTCGGCGGTGCATGTGATCCGCTGACAATGTGACCCCATCAGGCCGCATATCGAGCGGCCGGCTTGAGCGATTTCTTCAAAAGAAATCGGCGTCAGATCCTTTCAAAGGATCTGCACACAAAAAAAGGCCGCCCCAAGGGACGGCCTTTCCGTAAGTCTTGTGTAGGGTGGGGATTTACCCCACCGAACCCAAATTACTCAGTGATCTTGGAAACAACACCGGAACCAACGGTGCGGCCACCTTCGCGGATCGCGAAGCGCAGGCCTGCTTCCATCGCAATCGGTGCGATCAGCTCTACGTCGAACTTCAGGTTGTCGCCTGGCATAACCATTTCAGTGCCGGAAGGCAGATTCACAGTGCCGGTAACGTCAGTCGTACGGAAGTAGAACTGTGGACGGTAGTTCGCGAAGAATGGGGTGTGACGACCACCTTCTTCTTTGGTCAGAATATAGGCTTCTGCTTCGAACTTGGTGTGAGGCTGAACGGAACCTGGCTTACACAGAACCTGGCCACGCTCAACTGCTTCAC
>JABSOU010000045.1 GCA_013215215.1 Cognatishimia sp.
CCATTCTTGGTCCTCCATTTCCTAAACATAGGGGCGGACCAGTTCAGTGGGGGAGGCTCAGCACCACGGTCCTCAAAAAAAGCATCATGGTTTCATTGTGTCGGCGTGGTTTGAGCAAAGGCGAGTTAGGCCCCAAATCATCGGCACTTAAACGGAGTTTGGCACCAACAATACTCGCTTCCAAAATGGCTTGCGAAAGTGCTGCCCGTTGCATGTTCATTTCATCGGACCATTCGCTGACTATTTCTCTTGCAGTGCCGGTTATTTCAAAGCGACCGCCTGCCCTAGGAGAGTCAATGTCCGAAAAATCCCCGCTTGTTTCGTGAAATATCGCAGGCGTTTTCCAAATTGGACAAGATGTTGCTGACACTCGTTTTCTCCAAGTCCGTTCAAAAAAATACTCAAATAACCCTAACTTGGATTTGGCTAGAATTGCCATCCCCCACCCCATCCGCTATCACCCCCTTTGACGCGCGAATGCGCCCAAAGATTCCCCTAAAGCGGAGCCCGACCCATGGCAGCCTATCAATACGTCTATCACATGCAGGGTGTGTCCAAGACCTACCCCGGCGGCAAGAAATGCTTTGAAAACATTCACCTAAGCTTCCTGCCCGGCGTGAAAATCGGCGTCGTCGGCGTCAACGGCGCGGGTAAATCGACCCTGATGAAGATCATGGCGGGGCTGGACAAAGACTTCACCGGCGAGGCCTGGTCTGCCGAGGGCGCCAAGGTCGGCTACCTGCCACAGGAGCCCCAGCTCGACGAAAGCCTCAGCGTGCGCGAAAACGTCATGCTGGGCGTGGCCGAGAAAAAGGCCAAGGTCGACCGTTTCAACGCCATCGCAATGGAGATCGCGGAAAACTACACCGACGAGCTCATGGAAGAGATGACCGAGCTGCAAGACGGCATCGACGCGGAAAACCTCTGGGATCTGGACAGCCAGATCGACGTCGCGATGGAGGCCCTGCGCTGCCCGCCCGACGACGCCAATATCGCTGACCTCTCGGGTGGTGAAAAACGCCGCGTGGCGCTGTGTAAACTGCTGCTCGAAGCGCCCGATATGCTGCTGCTCGACGAACCGACCAACCACCTCGATGCGGAAACCATCGCCTGGCTGCAACAGCACCTGATCGACTACAAAGGCACCATCCTCT
Organism: Cognatishimia sp.; assembly: GCA_013215215.1. Classification (GTDB taxonomy): domain Bacteria; phylum Pseudomonadota; class Alphaproteobacteria; order Rhodobacterales; family Rhodobacteraceae; genus Cognatishimia. Next base: position 1,155 of record JABSOU010000045.1, read on the forward strand.
GCGTCACCCACGACCGCTATTTCCTGGATGACATCACCGGCTGGATCCTTGAGTTGGACCGCGGCCGCGGCATTCCTTACGAGGGCAACTATTCCAGCTGGCTTGAGCAAAAAGCCAAACGTCTGGCGCAGGAAGCGCGCGAGGATAAGGCCAAGCAGAAAACGCTCGAGCGCGAACTCGAATGGATGCAGCAGGGCCAAAAGGCACGTCAGGCGAAATCCAAAGCCCGGATCGCGGCCTATAACGACCTCGCCTCCCAGTCCGAACGCGAAAAGATCACCCGCGCCCAGATCGTTATCCCCAATGGCCCGCGTCTTGGCTCTAAGGTCATCGAGGTCGAAGGCCTATCCAAACACTACGGCGACAAGCAGCTGATCGAGAACCTCGAATTCAGCCTACCCCCCGGCGGCATCGTCGGCGTGATCGGCCCCAACGGCGCGGGTAAATCGACGCTATTCAAGATGCTGACAGGTCAAGAACAGCCCGACAGCGGCGCGGTCACCTATGGCGACACGGTGCAGCTGTCTTATGTGGACCAAAGCCGCGATGACCTGAACGATGGTGACACCGTCTGGGAAGCGATTTCCGGCGGGGCCGAGATCATCGAGCTCGGCGACGCGCAGGTCAACTCCCGCGCATATTGCTCGTCCTTCAACTTCAAAGGCGGGGACCAGCAGAAGAAGCTGAACCTGCTCTCAGGCGGTGAACGCAACCGTGTCCACATGGCGCGTCTGTTGAAAGAGGGCGGCAACGTGCTCTTGCTTGACGAACCGACCAACGATCTGGATGTCGAAACCCTGCGAGCTCTCGAAGACGCGCTCGTCGATTTCGCCGGCTGCGCGGTGGTCATCTCGCACGACCGTTTCTTCCTCGACCGGATCTGTACGCATATTCTGGCCTTTGAGGGCGACGCGCATGTGGAGTGGTTTGAGGGCAACTTCGAGGATTATGAGGAAGACAAGAAGCGGCGTTTGGGGCCAGATGCGCTGGAGCCTAAGAGGTTGAAGCATAAGAAGTTTACGCGTTGAGGTTCCCACCGTATAACCTCGCTGATGTAAAAATGCTCCTTGAGGCCTCTCCAGAAAATGAGTGGCCTCTTATTTACACTCTACAAATTGGCCGAGTGTTTACTGCGGTTTGCTCTCTTGAGATGCGCGTTTACGCAATGTTGATCATGCAGGCAGATAGCGAGAATTTCCATTCCACAGATAAACAACTCAAGAAATCCAGTCTAGGCCAGCTCGTACAAAGATTGAACGAACACGGTGTCCAGGGGCGCGATCTTTCCTACCTTCGGGAAATAAACCGGTTGAGAAACAAGTTTATCCATGGCCTATTTTTCGAATATCCGGCCACCGGTGAACCCAGCGTTAGTCAAGATTCAATTGATTGGTTGGTTAGTTCTCTGGAAAGATACCAGCGACACTTTCAGTTCGCTGAAGAGAATTTAACGTCGATAGTTGAACGAGCCGGAATGGTAGAAGTGGTTGACCTAGGTACCGAAGGCAAAATCCTTTATCCAGTCGATTTCTTTAACAAGCTCAACAATTGACCAAGAGCAAAGCCAGCGCCGACCCGCGGGGTGGCGCGCGCAACGCTCATGACCACCACTTTATCCCGCAAAACCCGCAAAACCTATCGACCTTCGCGCCCCTCTCAGAAAGCGCCGCCCCATGGGGGCGGGTCGGCGCTGGCGCAGCGGCCTGACGGCCTTGTTCTGCGCCCTTCAAACCCGATAAGCCTTGCCAAACCCGGCATTCAGCAACCCATCCACCACCTCAAACCGCACAAAATTGAAATCCGCGAAGTCCACATGGAGCTTCACCTTCGGCCGCCGCTCCAAATACCACGCGCGAAGGCCCGCATACCCCGCATCCTCACGCGTCACGAACCGCGGCACGCAATGTAACGTCAGCCTCGGATGCGTCAGCGGATCCCCCTTTTCACCCGGCTCGCCTATCAAAAGCGAACACGCCCGCCCGCTGCGTAAAGCCTTTGTATGTAAAGATAAATCAGAGATTAATATGACAGGCACCCTGTCCTTATCCACGGAGAAGGCCACCCGTGTCACAGACGGCGTCCCATCCTCACGCACCACCGCCAGAGCCGCATGGGTAGCGGTCTCTAGCAGCCCGTCCATCACCGCGCGGGCTTCGTCATCCAGCTCTCGAAACGGGTCTTTGACCAAGGCCTAGCCCTCAGGTTGCGGCACAACCCTCGGCCGCCCCTCTTCGTCAATCGCCACAAAGGTAAAGACCGCCTCGGTCACCTTTTCCCGCGTGGCCTGCGTGCCCCGCCGCACCCAGGCCTCGATTCCGATGGTCATAGAGGTCCGCCCGATCTTGATCAGCCGCGCATAGACGCAAAGAATATCGCCGATTTTCACAGGCCGAATGAACTTCATCGCATCCAGCGCCACCGTCGTGGACCGCCCCTGACTGATATCGCGCGACAGAACCCCCGCCGCGATGTCCATCTGGCTCAGCACCCAGCCGCCAAAAATATCGCCGTTCACATTCACATCCGCAGGCTGTGCCACCACCCGCAGAACAAGCTCGCCCTGAGGGTCATTATGATCTGTCGTCTCGTTCATCGTCTCTTCCAACTTTGGTTTAACCCTACTGCGCAGCCCCAAGCTGTCCAACGCCTTTCCCGCATCCCTTAGGTGTTTCTTAAACTTTTGGACCGCAGACTGCACCCAAGAGACCGTTTTCCATCTCTTGCCACAGCCTTGCCCAATTTGCGCCCCATTTTAGGGTTTAATAGACCTAAGCGACTATAGCACCCGTCACTCGGGAACTTTGGCAAGCAGAATGCGGCCGGTAACGTTCAGAAGATAGAGGAGATTGCTATGGCTCTCGTTATGTTTCTTTTTGGAAGCGCACTCGGCTTGACCGGTGCCGTCACACAGCTGGCTCTTGGCTTTGATGCCGCAGTGGCCCTGAACACATACGCCTTTCTTTCAGTCGGACTGCCGATGGTGACCCTGCTCGCCATGCGTGCCAACCGCCGCGCCTAAGCGCCACCAGTTTTTCTAGGGCGCGTGGGGGTCGAACCTACTGACTAATCAGCGCCATTCATCGCGTCCGGAGCCTGTCTTCCCTCCAAAGGCTCCGGGCGCGATTTCATTTTTGCCGCTGCATTTTTGGGCACGCCTCACTATCTCGTTGACCTCACCCCGAAGGCAGCCTCAGATAGGGCGTGTTAAATGGGACGTGGCGCATTCATGCCGCAGGTTGATGTGATTGTTCTGGGCGCAGGCCCAGCCGGAAGTGCTGCGGCGGCGGTGTCTGCCCGGGCGGGCCTTTCGGTGGCTTTGGTCGACAAAGCGACCTTCCCCCGAGATAAGCTTTGCGGCGGCGGCGTCACAGAGCGCAGTCGGGGCTATTTCAAAGACGCGTTTGGCCATGACATCCAGTTCAACGATATCCTCAGCACCCAAGAGGTTGAATTCTGGCATGCGGGTCAGCGGCTTTCGCACATGCAGGCCAAGGCCCCGATCCACCTCGCCATGCGCCAGTCGTTTGACGATCAGATGTTCCGACATGCCCTGACGCTGGGCGCGCTCGACTATTCGGGTCATCGGGTCACGGACATCAAAAGCACCAGCCTTGAGCTCGCGGGCGGGACGTCCCTTGAAGCCAAAGTTTTGATTGGCGCAGATGGGGTGAACAGCCAGGTCGCCCGCCACCTCTTTGGCGCCGCCTTCAATCACGACCAGATCGGTTTCGCCCTCGAGGTTGAAGTCCCAATAGAAGACGACAGCACCGCGCTCCGGATTGATTTCAACGCGGCGGATTGGGGCTATGGTTGGCGTTTTCCCAAGCTCGAGACCGTCACCATCGGCGTGGGCGGCCTTACCTCGCATAACCCCGACATGAAGGCGCGGATGCAGAGCTATACGGATCTGCTCAACCTGAATAGCATACCCAAACTCAAAGGCCATTTCCTGCCCTTCGGCCATTTCAAAACGCAGCCTGGCCGCGACGCGACCCTCTTGGCCGGAGACGCCGCGGGGCTCGTCGACCCCATCACCGGCGAAGGCATTGCCTATGCGATTAAGTCGGGCCATTTGGCCGCTGAGGCCGCAATCGAAGCCCTCAAGGCGAACACACCTGACCGTGCCTTCTCGATCTATCTGCACAAGCTCAAACCGATCCACCGTAACCTGCGCATCGCTCGGACCCTTCGCAAGCTCGTCTTTTCTGGACGCTTCAAGGATGCCTTTTTCCAGAAGATGGCCCAGTCGGGCCGCTTGCGGCACGAATATCTGAACGTCCTGGCTGGCAAACAGGAATACCCCGGTCTTTTGCTCAAATCCGGCCTCAGTTTGCCGCGTTTTGTATTGCGTGGTTTGCGCCGTCGGTCATAGTGCACCCGTGACCTTGATGACCGGACCTCTCATGTCAAACGCAGACCTTGCCTCCAGCAGAGTTTGGATCGCCATCGCAGCAGCCTTTCTGGCCAATAGCATCCTCTTTGGCACATGGGCCGCTCGACTGCCCGCGATCAAACAAAGCTTTGATCTAAGCCATGATGCTTTGGGCCTTTTGCTCTTGCTTATGGCGGCCGGGGCCATTTGCGGCTTTCCCATCGCAGGCAAACTCGCGGATCGTCACGGCGGCGCGCGGATCACGCGCATCCTTTGGGCGCTCATGGTGCTGTCGATGTTGGGCCTTGCTCTGGCCCCAAGCATCTGGCTTCTGGCGCTCGCCATCATCTGCTTCGGCCTAAGCGGCGGTGGCATGGATGTTGCCATGAACGTCTGGGCGACCGAAGCTGAGGACGACACAGGCAGGATCTGGATGCCCAGCTTTCACGCCATGTGGAGCCTTGGGTCCGTTCTGGGTGCGCTCAGCGGTCTGGTCGTTATCCCTTGGGGCTGGAGCCACGGCACCCACTTCGCCATTGTCGCCATGCTGGCCTTGCCCTTGGCGATCTGGGGCATGCGCATTCCCTGGTCTTTCACCCCGCAACCCGCAGAAAAGACGCCTTTCTTGCCGATCCTTAGGGGCAAGCTCTTGCTGGTCGGCTTCTTCACGCTCTGCGCCACATTGGGCGAAGGCGCCATCGCGGATTGGAGCGCGCTGTATCTGATCGAGGTCACCGCGACCTCGGAGGCGCGCGCCCCTATCGGTCTGGCTGTCTTTGCCACAGCCATGGTGGTCATGCGTCTTTCGGGCGCGATTGTCATCGGGCGTCTGGGCCCCCTGCGGGCCGCGTTTGTGAGCGCAGGATTCGCCGGTCTTGGCGCGGCTATCGTCGCTTTGGCAGGATCGGAGACCATGGCCCTCATCGGCTTTGTCGCGCTGGGGTTGGGCTATGCGCTTGCCATGCCATTGGCCATGGCACGTGCGGGTGCCTCGCGGACCATGCCCAAGGCGATAGCCGTGGCTGGCGTCGCAACGTTCGCCTATGGCGGCATTTTGTTGGGGCCGCCGCTAATCGGGTTTATTGCCGAGGCAACCTCGCTCCATACTGCGCTGCTGCTTTTGCTGGGATTGGGCGGTGTGATGCTGATCACAGCCCCCGCGATGAAGCCTCCCAAGGGCGGCGACTAGTCTTCTACTCGCGCGATCAACTCAAGAACATGCGGACCAAGCGCCTCAACGATCAGGCTGACACCTTCTCTGTTCGGATGGATCCCATCGGCTTGCATGAGAGCCCCAAGTTCCGCCGGATCCTCAGAAGGTAGGCCCGCAAAATAGCTCTCCGCCAACAGCGTGTCATTGGCCACCGCCACCTCGCCATAGAGCGCATCGAACGCGGCCTTATAGTCAGGCCCGTAGTTGCCCGGCGCTTGCATGCCCGTCAAAAGCACCTCGACCCCCTGCGCTTTGGCCGTCTCAACAATACCCGCGATATTGGCCTTGCTCGCCGCAGGATCGAGTCCACGCAGGAAATCATTGCCCCCAAGCGTCACGATCATTGCGTCCACTTCAGGCGTCAGCGTCCAGGCCACGCGGGACAAGCCCCCCATGGTGGTGTCGCCCGACACGCCGCCATTGATCACAGTCACGTCCTTGCCCTGCGCGGTCAGCCAGGCCTGCATCTGCGGCACAAAGCCATCGCCCTGCGGCAGACCGAAGCCATGGATCAAACTGTCTCCAAAGGCGACAATCGTGGTCTCGGCCGCAGAAACTGAACCGATCAGTCCAAAAACCAGCGCCAGCGCCTTGCTTCGCCACGTGCTGATCCCATATTGCGATGCAATACTCATAGACAGGCCCTCCTTATGACCTCGGTTCTCTCTCTCAAAGATGTGCGTTTGGCGCTGGAAAGCAACGCCGGATTGGTGGAAATCTTGCATGGCATTACATTGGATGTTGCGGCAGGGGAAACTTTGGGGCTTATTGGGCCGTCGGGATCGGGCAAATCCTCGCTGTTGATGCTGATGGGCGGACTGGAGCGCGCGAGCTCTGGGACGATCACTGCCTTGGGTCAGGATCTGACCAATATGAACGAAGACGGGCTGGCGCGATTTCGGCGCGAAAACATGGGCGTGGTGTTTCAGAGCTTTCATTTGATCCCGACCATGACGGCGCTCGAGAACGTCGCGACCCCGCTTGAGTTGGCAGGGCATTCTGATGCATTTGACCGCGCGGCGGAGGAATTGGAGGCCGTGGGTCTTGGACACCGTGCCGATCACTACCCCTCGCAAATGTCGGGCGGTGAACAGCAGCGTGTCGCCTTGGCCCGCGCGGCGGCGCCGCGTCCGAAACTCTTGTTGGCGGACGAGCCGACCGGCAACCTTGACGGGGCCAATGGCGAAGCGATCATGGACCTCTTGTTCGGCCTGCGCGACCGCCACGGAGCGACCTTGGTTCTGGTCACCCACTCCCGCGCTTTGGCTGCACGGTGTGACCGTGTAATCCGCCTGCGTGACGGGCGTGTGGATACGGCGCAAGAGGCTGCAGAATGAGCCTGAAGATCGCCGCCCGCTTTGCCCGGCGTGAATTGCGCGGAGGCCTGAAGGGGGTTCGCATTTTCCTCGCCTGTCTGGCGCTTGGCGTGGCCGCGATTGCGGGGATCGGGTCGGTTCGCTCCTCGATCGAAGCAGGCATTGCCGATCAGGGCGCAACGCTTTTGGGCGGTGACGCTCAGATGCAGTTCACCTACCGCTATGCCTCGGACGAGGAACGCGCCTGGATGGCAGAACAAGCCACCGCGATTTCAGAGGTCGTGGACTTCAGGTCGATGGCCGTGGTGGAGCGAGATGGCACCACCGAACGTGGCCTTACCCAGATCAAAGCGGTTGATGATCTGTACCCGCTGGTGGGTGAGATCAAACTGGAAGGCGGAAAGGATCTGGCGACGGCCTTTGCAGGGCAAAACGGCCTGCCCGGCGCGGTGATCCATCCGCAACTGGCGGCGCAATTAGCCTTGGAAATTGGCGACACCTTCAAGCTCGGCCTGCAGGAATTTTCAGTGGCAGCACTGCTCGCATCCGAACCTGACAGCGCAGGCGGCGGCTTTGGCCTTGGGCCGCGCACGATGGTTCTGACCAAAGACCTAGCGGACTCGGCACTGCTCTCCCCTGGCACGCTTTTTGACACGCAATACCGGATGCTTTTGGCCGAAGGTGTCGACATGGACGTCGCCAAATCTGATGCCACCCAGCGGTTTGAGGACACCGGCATGCGCTGGAGCGATAGCCGCAATGGCGCGCCCGGAATTTCGGAATTTGTGGACCGTTTGGGGGCATTCCTGATCCTTGTGGGGCTCGCAGGCCTTGCGGTCGGAGGCGTCGGCGTCTCGGCCGCCATCCGCGCCTATCTGGCCAGCAAAACGCAGGTCATCGCGACCCTGCGCTCTTTGGGGGCCTCGCGGGCGACGATCTTTCTGACCTATTTTCTGCAGATCGGTGTGCTGAGCATCTTGGGCATCACGATTGGCCTGACGTTAGGCACCTTGGCCCCGATTGCTTTGGCGCCGGTGATTTCGGCGGTCTTGCCCTTGCCGACCGTGATCGCGGTGCATCCAGAGGCCCTGTTGGAGGCGTCTGTTTACGGCGCTTTGACTGCGTTGATCTTTACCCTGTGGCCGCTGGCACGGACAGAGGATGTGCGCGCGGCGTCTCTGTTTCGTGACGCGATGAATGCGGCTCCGGGTATTCCGGCGGTTCGGTATCTGTTGGCCACCGGGGCGCTCCTCGCTTTGCTCGTCGCTGCGGCCTCGTGGTTCTCGGGCAACCTGACGCTGACGCTCTGGACGACGGGGGGCATTGCAGGCGCACTGCTGTTGTTGGCGCTGGCCTCTGTCGCGATCCGTTGGATCTCTCGCCGGGCGTCGCGGCGCTCGCGTCGGCGTCCTGCGCTGCGTTGGGCCCTGGCGGCGATTTCCAGCCCCCGTGAGGGGGCAGCTTCTGTTGTTTTGTCGCTGGGACTTGGCCTGTCTGTTCTGGCCGCCGTCGGCCAGATCGACGGCAACCTGCGCGGCGCGATTTCGCGGGATCTTCCGAGCGTTGCGCCGAGCTATTTCTTTGTAGACATCCAGCGCGATCAGATGCCGGGCTTCCTTGAGCGCATGGAAAGCGACCCTGCCGTCAGCAACGTCGAAAGCGCGCCCATGCTTCGCGGCGTGATCACGCGGATTAATGGGGTGCCTGCCACGGAAGTCGCCGGAGATCACTGGGTCATTCAGGGCGACCGGGGCGTGAGCTATGCCGGTGCCCTGCCCGAGACCACCGAGATCCTGGAAGGGGAATGGTGGGGGGCGGATTATACCGGCGCGCCTCAGATCAGTTTTGCCGCCGAAGAAGCCGAAGAGATTGGCCTCAAGCTGGGTGACACAATGACGGTCAACATTCTGGGCCGCGACATCACCGGCACGGTCACGAGCTTTCGCGATGTGGATTTCTCCACCGCAGGCATGGGCTTTGTTCTGGTCATGAACGAAGCCGTCCTGGCAGGCGCGCCGCATAGTTTCATCGCCACTGTCTATGCCGAGAAAGAGGCCGAAGCCGCGATCCTGCGCGATATCACGAGTGCAAATCCGAACATCACCGCGATCTCGGTGCGCGATGCGATTGACAACGTCAGCAATATCCTTGGCTCGATTGCAGCGGCCACCTCCTACGGCGCAGCGGCAACCTTGCTGACGGGCTTCCTCGTGCTAATCGGAGCCGCCGCCGCAGGTCAACAGAACCGCACCTATGAGGCGGCGATCCTGAAAACGCTTGGGGCGACGCGCCAGCGTATTCTGATGAGCTTTGCTTTACGTTCTGCGCTTTTGGGAACGGCTGCGGGTCTGGTGGCTTTGACGGCTGGGATCACCGGCGGCTGGGCGGTCAGTTTCTATATTCTGGAAACCGACTATGAGATTATCTGGAACAACGCTCTGGCCATTGTCGCGGGCGGCGTGATCGCAACGCTTCTGGCAGGGCTTGCGTTCGCAGCAGCTCCGCTTGCGACCAAACCCGCGCGGACGTTGCGCAGCGCCGACTGACCCGTTTCGTCCCCCCAAATGCACTATCGCACGCGCTATGGGAGACGCGTGCGATAGGCCATAAAATTGAACGGCTTTTGGGATGACCCATAGGGAATGCGGTCAGCCATTCGGGGATCGAGGCAACCAAATTACGCACCCCAGCGAGATCATTAACTTTGCTGACCAACGATTTAACTTTGGGGAGCGGGTTTGGCCGCCGTCTTGATTTTTCTACAGCTGTAAGCGCTTGCAGGCGACTGTGGACTCGTGGGTGTCGTCCAAAAATTCGCGAAAAACGGGCCAATACCGATTATGATTCACGAAATGCAGCGCGGAATTCTCTATGTTTCGCGAAGTGATAGCGTTTTGGGATTGGTGAAAAAGCGATCCCCAATCGAGCTAACGGAAGTTTTCCTGATACCAGTCACGGAAGTCCTTTTGCCGTGATCGCGCCACAGGAATTGAGCGACCTCCGGAAACACGGACATCCTTGAAAGCCGCACTGTTTTGCGCGCTTTGCAGAGATGATTTGGCAACCCAGAACGAGCGGTGCACCCGAAACCCCGCATCTGCCGGAAGTTGGTTTGTCAGGGCAGACAAAGTGGACCTAACAGTCACCAGCCGATCCACCTGCACGATATCGACATAATGCTCGCGCGCTTCAAGATAGAGGATACTGGACAGAGGAATAGACCCGCCGCTGGTGACCAGAAGCGGCTCAATATGTGTTCCTTCGGAGACGCTGCGGGACTCTCTGAGGTGTTCCACGAAGATCCATTTTGCGATGACAAATTCAAAGCATTGAGAGGCCACGAGGCTGGTTGCCAGAATGATTGGCGCACGCGTGACACTTGCCTCCGGAGCATGGGCACCAAAGGCAGAAACTCCGAAACCAACGGCGAGCAAGGCCGTGATGCACAGGACAGGCACTGAGATGAACGGTAGGACAATGGCTTTGTCATCTCTACGGAGATTATAGAGTTTCACCCCGGCGAGGCCTGCCAGCAAAAGCACAACGTAGAAAATGATCGTCACGAGCCAAAACGCGGCGCGTTCAAGAATCGGAAGGCTTTCCTGAAAAAGGGGCGGATCTGTTGCCACCAGGATCACAAAGACCAATGCGAGGGCTGACAGAAAACGGCGCGAGGTCAGAAAACTGTATAGTTCACAGGTCGTAAAGGCCAATTCATCGCCATTAGCCAAGAATAAGCGCCAGTTTCGGTTATATAGACTTCTGTACATAGCCTTCCGGATACTCTGATGTCTTTCGCGCGTTCTGCGCGATGTCGATCTGGATGCTAAAATGGCCCAATAACGAGAGTCCACTCCCTTTGTTGTATACTTTAGGTGGATTGCCTCCTGGTTCGTGTCAGTTCCTTACACCGAAAGGCCAGCTCACCTTCAAAGGTCAGCTGGCCCAGGTTTCGTCTGGTTTTCATTCGCGTCTATTCCGCCGCCTCGGCGTAGTCATCCATTGGCGGGCAGGTGCAGACCAGATGGCGGTCGCCATAGGCGTTGTCGACACGGTTGACCGGAGGCCAGTATTTGTCGACGCGGAAGGCTCCGGGCGGGAAGCAGCCCTGTTCGCGGCTATAGGGCCGGTCCCAATCGCGCACGAGGTCTTCCATCGTGTGCGGCGCGTTCTTCAGCGGGTTGTTTTCCGCATCTGATGTGCCGTCCTCGACCGCTTTGATTTCATCGCGGATCGAGAGCATCGCGTCAATGAAGCGATCAAGCTCGGCTTTGGTCTCGGACTCGGTCGGCTCGATCATCAACGTGCCTGCGACGGGCCAGCTCATGGTTGGCGCGTGGAAGCCGTTGTCGATCAAGCGTTTCGCGATGTCGTCCACGGTAATATGAGCGCTGTCAGCAAAGGGGCGTGTATCAAGGATGCATTCGTGCGCGACGCGGCCAGATGGCCCCTTGTAGAGCACATCAAACGCGCCTTCGAGCCGCTTGGCGATGTAGTTCGCATTCAGGATCGCAACACGGGTGGCCTGGGTCAGACCGTCTCCGCCCATCAAGAGACAATAGGCCCAGCTGATCGCCAGAATAGACGCGGACCCATAGGGCGCGGCCGAGACCGGGCCTTCTGTGCCGTCGGTTTCCGGGTGGCCCGGTAGATGCGGTTCCAGATGCGCTTTGACGCCGATCGGGCCCATGCCGGGGCCGCCGCCGCCATGGGGGATGGCGAAGGTTTTATGCAGGTTCAGGTGGCTGACGTCGCCGCCGAGGTCTCCGGGACGAGACAGGCCGACCATGGCGTTCATATTCGCGCCGTCGATATAGACCTGGCCGCCTGCGTCATGGGTGATCTGGCAGACCTCATGCACGGTTTCCTCAAAGACGCCGTGGGTGGAGGGGTATGTGATCATGCACCCCGCGAGGTTTTCGGCGTGTTTGGCGGCCTTTTCGCGGAAGTCATCGAGATCAATGTCGCCTTTGTCGTCAGAGGCCACAGGGACAACTTTCCAGCCCACCATTTGGGCAGACGCCGGGTTCGTGCCGTGTGCGCTCATCGGGATCAGACAGATGTTGCGGTGCCCTTCGCCGCGTGCGCGGTGGTAGGCAGCGATGGTCAGAAGGCCTGCGTATTCGCCCTGCGCGCCAGAGTTTGGCTGCATCGAAATCGCGTCATAGCCAGTGATCTGACAGAGCTTGTCCGACAGATCCGTGACCATTTCCGTATAGCCAGCCGCCTGATCGACCGGCGCAAAAGGGTGCATATGGGCGAACTCGGGCCAGCTGATGGGCATCATTTCTGCGGCCGCATTGAGTTTCATTGTGCAGGAACCCAGAGGGATCATCGCACGGTCGAGTGCGAGGTCGCGATCTGCGAGGCGACGCATGTAGCGCATCATCTCGGTTTCGGCGCGGTTCATATGGAAGATCGGGTGGGTCAGATAATCTGACTGGCGGTGCATGTTTTCCGGCACGCGGTATTTCGGGGTGAAATCATCATCGGCTTTGATGATGCCAAAGGCCCGCCAGACGGCCTCGATGGTTTCAGGCCGCGTGGTTTCATCCAGCGTGATGCCCACGCGTTTCTCGCCGACTTGACGCAGGTTCAAGCCTTCGTCCCGCGCGGATTTCATAACGGCAGCCTGCAGAGGCCCAACATCCACGGTGATCGTGTCAAAGAAGCTCTGCGGGTCGACTTTAAAGCCCGCGTTTTCGAGCCCTTCGGCCATGCGAACCGTCTTCCGGTGGATGCGCTGCGCAATCGCCTTAAGCCCTTTTGGCCCGTGAAACACAGCATACATCGACGCCATGACTGCAAGCAGCGCCTGGGCTGTACAAACATTCGAGGTCGCTTTTTCACGACGGATATGCTGTTCGCGGGTTTGAAGGGACAGGCGGTAGGCGCGATTGCCATGCGCATCCACCGAGACCCCGACCAGACGGCCGGGCATCGCGCGTTTGTGGGCTTCTTTCGTGGCCATATAGGCGGCGTGCGGGCCGCCATACCCCATCGGCACGCCGAACCGCTGGGTTGAACCGACAGCAATGTCGGCCCCCATTGCGCCGGGTTCTTTGAGCAAGGTCAGGGACAAAGGATCTGCGGCCACAACTGCGATACCTTTAGCGGCATGCAGCTTTTCGATATGGGCGGTGAAATCCCGTACGTGACCGTATGTTCCGGGGTATTGGAAGAGCGCGCCAAAGACCTCGTCCGCGTTCATCTTGTCGGGATTGCCGACGATCACCTCGATGCCCAAAGGTGCCGCGCGGGTTTGCACGACGGCGATGTTTTGCGGGTGGCAGTCACGGTCCACAAAGAAGGCCTTGGCTTTGGATTTGCTAACCCGCTGCGCCATGGTCATCGCTTCGGCGCAGGCTGTGGATTCATCCAAGAGCGAGGCGTTGGCGATCTCGAGACCTGTCAGATCACTGACCATGGTCTGGAAGTTCAAGAGCGCCTCAAGACGACCCTGCGAGATCTCTGGCTGATAGGGCGTATAGGCGGTGTACCACGCCGGGTTCTCCAGAATATTGCGTTGAATCGCGGGCGGCGTGACGGTGCCGTGATACCCCTGACCGATGAGGCTTTTCATCAGTTTGTTCTTGCCTGCCACTTCCCGCATCCGGTGCAACAGCTCACGCTCTGACAGAGGGCGGCCCATCTCGAGCGGCTCTTTCTGACGGATCGATTGCGGCAGAGTATCGTCGATCAGAGCGTCCAGATCAGAGGCGCCGACCACGGCCAGCATATCGTCCATTTCTTCAGGGGACGGGCCGATGTGACGGCGGTTGGCGAAGTCATACGGCAGGTAATCTGTTGGTTTGAAAGGCATTTTGGCCTCCGGATACGGGTACAGGTTTTGAGCGGGGCCAAGCGGCCCCAAAGGGATTGGGCGTCACGCCCGCATGGTTTGGTGGACTTAGCCGATGAAGTCTTTGTAGGCGGCTTCGTCCATCATATCGTCCATCTGGCTTGCGTCGGCCGCCTTCATTTTGAAGAACCACGCATCGCCCAGAGGGTCTTCGTTCACCTTGCCAGGCTCATCCACGAGGGCTTCGTTGACCTCGACGATTTCACCATCGATGGGCGCGAGGATGTCTGACGCGGCTTTGACGGATTCGATCACACAGACCTCGTCGTCCTTGCTGACTTCGGTGTCAGTCTCGGGCAGTTCGACGAACACCACATCGCCCAATTGCTCGGCCGCGTGCTCGGTGATGCCGACGACGATCAGGCCGTCTTCTTCGCGGAGCCATTCGTGCTCTTCGGTGAATTTCATGGGGTGTCTCCTGTTGGCTTAACGTTTGAAGTTGGCGGGAATGAAGGGAAGTTTGGCGACCTTGAGCGGCATGCGTTTATTGCGCACCTCGCCAAAGAGTTGCGTGCCCTCGGAGGCGAGGTCGGCTGTGACATAGCCCATGGCAACCGGGCCGTTGACGGAGGGGCCAAAGCCGCCGGACGTGACAGCGCCAATGGGGGTATCTGCGCCTTCGCTTGCGAAAATCTGCGTGCCGGCGCGCATTGGAGCGCGGCCTTCGGGCAGCAAGCCGACGCGTTTGCGGCTGGCGCCTTCGCTGAGAACTTTGAGGATGTGATCTGATCCCGGGAAGCCTCCGGCGCGGTCGCCGCCCGCGCGGCGCACTTTTTGGATTGCCCAGGTCAGGCCAGCCGCGCCGGGGTCGCTTTGGGCATCGATGTCGTTGCCGTAAAGGCAAAGTCCGGCCTCAAGCCTCAGGCTGTCGCGCGCACCAAGACCGATGGGCGCGACCTCTTCCATTGCGAGCAAGGCTTCGGAGAGGGATTGAGCAGCCGCCTCGGGCACCGAGATCTCATATCCGTCCTCACCGGTGTAACCCGAGCGTGAGACCCAACAGTCTACTCCTTGTAATTCCAGCGTCGCGACATCCATGAATTTCATATCGGCCGCCGCGGGGTTCAGACGCGACAACGCAGTTTCTGCCGCCGGACCCTGCAGGGCGATCAGGGCGCGATCCTTGATCACCTCGACCACAATCTGCGGCTCGAGCGCGGCTTTCATGCGAGTGATGTCGGCCTCTTTGCAGGCCGCATTCACCACCACAAAGAGATGGTCGCTGCGGTTGGCAAACATGAGGTCGTCTTCGATACCACCCACCGCATTGGTGAAGAGCCCATAGCGCTGACGGCCCTCGCCCAGCCCCAGAACATCCATTGGCACCAGCGTCTCAAAGGCGTGCGCAATGGCCTCATAGCTCGGCCCGCGCAGGATCACCTGCCCCATATGGCTGACGTCAAACAGCCCGGCCTCAGCGCGGCAATGCAGGTGCTCTTTCATCACGCCCATCGGGTATTGCACGGGCATATCATAGCCTGCAAAAGGCACCATCTTGGCCCCAAGACCCACGTGCAAATCATACAAAGCCGTGCGGTGCAGATCACCGGTTTCAGCCATCACTTAGTCCTCCATTCCGGAGGCAATTTCATCGAAAAAGCACCCGGCATCACAAAGCACATGTCACCCATGCGCGCGATGCCCCCTCTGTCCTTTCGCCTGAGATCGTTATCCCTTCGGCGGACGCATTTCGCGCCTCTCTCCAGAGTTCATTCATGGCGGTCTCGGTCCCATCGGCCTGAGAGTTTCCGGGGCGGTTGCTCCTTCGGCACCGAAGTTAATCGGTTCTCCCGAGTCACCATGTTCCTTAACGTTATGCAGGAAAACCGACCGGTTCAAGGCAAAATGCGACGCGAAAAACGACATTCGGCACTTTTTCGTAAGATCATGAATCTGCTTAATAATTATGTGCGCATCTTCCTCATGATGCTCAGTCAAACGCGAGAAAGCGACACGGAGCGAAGTCGGCTGGCATGCAACTGCATGCTGGTTTTTGCAATTGACTCGGGTCGCAAAAACCGCCTCATTTCGCCCATGAGCAGACCCTTCTTTTTCGGCTATGGCAGCCTCGTGAATATCCATACGCATACGTATGGTGAGACTTCAACTGCGGAGCTTCAGGGATGGCGTCGTGTCTGGCAAATGACGCCCCTAAGGCCGCATCCTTTCCTATCGATTGAGCCGCATGAGAGCAGCACGATCCAAGGTCTGATCGCGCACGTGCCCGATGGCGATTGGGCGCAACTGGACGCGCGGGAATATGGATATGATCGGCTGAGTACGGATCACGTCAAGCACGCGCGCGACGACGATCCAGAGGTCGCGATCTATGTCGTGCCAAAGCCTGCGCCTTCGCTTGAGCTCGGCAAAGGACCGATCCTGCTCAGCTATCTAGACGTGGTCATTCAGGGCTTTCTGAAAGAGTTCGGCGAGAGCGGCGTGCGCGCGTTTTTTGATACGACGGCAGGCTGGGATCATCCGGTCGACAATGACCGGGAGGCCCCCAAATATCCGCGCCACCAAAGGCTCACACCCCACGAAACGGCGCTGGTGGATGCAGAGCTGAAACGCCTTGGGATCGAGGTTTAGCGCCGCCCGTGCCAGAGGCTCATCTGACGGCCCTCGCGCGCGAAGGCGCCCTGTTCGTGCGGTTTGCGCACACCCATGACGCGCAGCACAAGAAAGAGTGAGATCAGGCCAAATATCGCGCCCCCGACGGCCTGACCAATCAGAATACCCGGCGCGCCCCAAAGCGTGGCACCGATGGTGACACAGGGGATGGTGCCTAAGGTCTGACGTCCCCAGTTGATCATGGTGGAATAGAACGGATGACCGAGGTTGTTGAAGGACGCGTTGCCGACAAAGATCAGACCGTCAAAAACATACATCAACGCAAGTGGTCCGCAGAAAAGGAACAAGAGCGTGACGGCCATGCCTTCGGCGTTAAACAGCCCCGCCAGAGACGCGCGCAGCAGGAACAACAAGAGCGCGGCGCCGACGACCCAAAGCGCCGTAAAGATCATCGCATCCCGGAAGGCGCCGCGCACGCGGTCGTGCTGCCCTGCCCCATAGTTCTGACCAATGATCGGACCAACCGCGCCCGAAAGCGCAAAGATCGCGCCGAAGGCCACGGGAACCAGACGGCCGACAATGGCCATGCCCGCAACGGCCTCTTCGCCGAATTCCGACATGGAGCGGGTGACGAAGGCCTGCCCGATGGGCGTCGCGAATTGCGTCAGGATCGCGGGGCCGGCGATGGCCGCGATGTCAGGCAGATCGACGCGCATCTCAGCACTCGTCGGTTTGTCAAAGCCGCCATAGTGTTTGAACACCGGGTACATCGAACAGAAGCCGATGGTGAATCGCGCAGCGACCGAGGCGAGCGCTGCGCCGGTCAAATCCAGCCCGAGGCCAAAGATCAGAATCGGGTCGAGAACACCATTCACAACCCCGCCCAAAAGCGTCGCCATCATTGCGCGACGGGCATCGCCATGCGCGCGCAAGATTGCGCCGCCGACCATGCCCAGCATGAGGATCGGCAAGCTAGGCACGATGATCTGCATATAGTGAACTGACAGCTCCAAGGTCGGGCCTGAGGCCCCCATGAGCGTTGCGAGGCTTTCCAGATTAAACCAGACGACAGCCGAGAAGACAGACGCAATAACAAACCCATAGATGGTAGAGGTCGCCGCCCGACGGCGCGCTTTGTGCTGATCGCCCTCGCCCAAAGCCCGCGCCACCAAAGCCCCTGCCGAGATCGCCATACCGATACTGAAGGCCGTCGTGAAAAACAGGATCGCACCTGCGTAGCCGACCGCAGCGGCCAGCTCATCCCGTCCAAGCATCGAAATGAAGATCATGTCGACAAGGTCGACCAAGAAGATCGCGACCAGCCCGATGGATGCTGTCAGCGACATCACCGTGACATGTTTGAACAAATTGCCTGTCAGAAACTTTGCAGATGCGTCTGCCATGATCTCACCTCTCACTCACGCGGCAAGGAAATCACGCACAGCTTTGAATGCCAATCTGCAAAAATGCACAGAGGCACCGCAGATCGCGCCCCTCTGTTTCATCTTGCAAAAAATACTCGCGCCGCAGGCACGGATTTTTAAAAAATCCGTTACCCCTTTGCCTTGATAACCTTGAGCAGAGGCAGAACGGCGGACATATCCGGCCCATGGCTCTGACCCGTCAGCGCCTTGCGCAGCGGCATGAACAGGCCTCGGCCCTTGCGGCCTGTCGCCTCTTTTACAGCTTTGGTCCAAGCGCCCCAGGTGTCGCCGTCAAACGGGCCTTCGGGCAGCAGGGCCAGCGCCTCGGCGACGAAGTCTTTATCCTCTTCGTCAATCACAGGATCTGCGCCATTGGCAAAGAGATCCGCCCAAACGGCGATGTCTTTGCGGGTGGTGATGTTTTCGCGGATCACGGCCCAGAAAGCCTCGGCTTCGGCACCGTCCACGCCTGCGGAGGCGACGTCGTCCGAAACCGCGGCCAAAGGCTGCGCGCCCAGATGGCGGGCGGTCAGCGGGTAAAGGTCTTCAACGTCAAATTTCGTCGGTGCAGAGCCGAATTGGTCGATATCAAAACCCTCAGCGATCTCATCCAAAGACGCGCGCAGCTCGACCGGCTGGCTCGATCCCAGACGCGCCATCAGGCTCAGCAGAGCCTCAGGCTCCACCCCGCCCTCGCGCAGGTCGCGCAGGCTGAGGGTGCCGAGACGTTTGGACAGGCTCTCGCCTTGCGGGCCCGTCAGCAGAGAATGGTGCGCAAATGTCGGGACCGTGCCGCCCAGCGCCTCGATCATCTGGATCTGAGTCGCCGTGTTGGTCACGTGGTCCGAGCCGCGCACCACATGGGTCACGCCCATCTCGGTGTCATCCACCACAGAGGCCAGCGTGTAGAGATACTGCCCATCGCCACGGATCAGCACTGGATCGGACACAGAGGCCGCGTCAATCGAGATCTCTCCCAACACGCCATCGACCCAGTTGATGCGTTCCTGATCCAGCTTAAAGCGCCAGTGGCCGTTGCCGCGTTCCGCCCGCAGCGCGGCTTTCTCGTCTTCAGACAGCGCCAACGCGCCGCGATCATAGACCGGCGGCTTGCCCATATTGAGCTGTTTCTTGCGTTTCAGATCAAGCTCGGTCGGGGTTTCAAAACACTCATAAAACCGGCCCATCTCGCGCAGCTTATCGGCTGCCGCATCATAGCGATCGAGCCGCGCGGATTGGTGTTCGATCTTGTCCCAGGTCAGGCCCAGCCATTCCAGATCCTGCTGGATCGCATCCACATATTCCTGTTTAGAGCGTTCGGGATCCGTGTCATCAATCCGCAGAATGAACGTGCCGCCCGCCTTGCGCGCGATCAGATAGTTCATGAGCGCGGTCCGCAGGTTGCCGACGTGGATATAGCCCGTAGGGGATGGGGCGAAACGGGTGGTGGTCATGAGAGTCTCCAGAGTACGGAGCGCTCTTGTCACAAGGGGCGGGGTTTGTCCAGAATTTGGGTGGATTGCCCTTCGCGCCATTCCAAACTTGATCCTGAAAACCAATTCAGAATGACCAACGTAAACCCAAAGAAAAGGATGACCACCAATATGATCGCGCCCAGCTTAAAAAATGCAACGCAGGTTTCAAAGAACCAAACAAGAAAACGAAAGTAAGTGTGCATATTAAGATTTGTTTTGTTGTGAAGCTAAAGTAGCAGGTATTTCGGTTCAGGTATATCCAATATCAAAGATGTCCAAATGCGATTTGCCGGAATTCAGCCCGCCTCAACCTTCCAAATCTCATCCAAATCCCGCAAGCCCGCCGCAATCAGTTCCCGCAGCACATCCAAATCAATATCCGCGAGCTTGTTCACATAGAGGCAGCTTTTGCCCAGCTTGTGCTTGCCCAACCGCCCCATGATCTGGGAATAATCCTGATAGCCGGGCATGATATAGATCGACAGGTTCGCCTTGCGCGGGCTAAAGCCGGTCGCCAGAAAATCCCCTTCGCGCCCTGTCTTGTAGCGATAGTGATAGCGGCCATAGCCGACGATACTGCCGCCCCACATGACCGGCTCAAATCCCGAGACCTCGGCAAAGAGATCCAAGAGCACCAGCCCATCGGCACGGCGGGTGGGGTGTTCGATGCTCTCGATAAAAGCGCGGGGATCGGCGGCGTTTGCGGTGGTTTTGTTTTGCGACATGGCTGGCTCCTTGGGGCCAGTTTACGCGGTCTTACCGTTTCTCCCAAATGGCAATGCGTCCCCTGCTTGACGCCACGCTTGTCTTGACCTCTCATCAGGGTCTCGCAAGCCTGCGGCAAAGGGGAGAGAGTATGAACCTGACCAGCACACAAAGGCTTTTTGCCGCTTTGATTGCGATTGCAGCGCTTGGGGCGCAGATCACCCAGACGGTTTTGGATCTTGGCGAAGGGATGGGATTGTTTGAGTCCCTCTGGCGTCAGGCGCGGTATTTTACGGTTTTGATGGTGGTTACGACCGGTGTGACCTTTGCGCTAATGGTCATGCGGCGCGCCCATGCGCCGGTTGGTTGGATGTCTGCTGTGACCACGTGGATTGTCATGGTGGGCATCGTTTACCACGCGCTTTTGGCGGCGGATCACAACCCAACAGGCATCAATGCGGTGATCAATGAGATCCAGCACACGGCGGTTCCGATTGCGACTTTGGTGTTCTGGGTGGCTTTTGCGCCGAAGGCCGGGCTGACGTTTATGCAGCCGTTGGTTTGGGTCATTTGCCCTCTGGGGTATTCCATCTATGCGATGGTCCGCGGGCTGTTTGACGGACGCTTCCCCTATTTCTTCCTGAACCCGGAAACCACGGGGTGGTTCGGAGTTTTTGCCTATATGGTCGGCCTGGGCGCGCTGTTTTATGTGGCGGGTGCTTTGCTGGTGTTGGGGGCGAAACGGGCGGCGCGCTAGGCGCCGCTATCGTCCCTGAACCGGTTCACAATGGGGTAGCGGCGGTCCATCCAAAAGGCGCGGCGGCTGAGGCGCGCGCCAGGGGCAGATTGGAAGCGTTTGTATTCGCTGATGTACAAGAGAGTTTCGACGCGCTTGACCGTTTCGCGCGCATAACCTGCTGCGACGCAATCTGCGACCGAGGCCTCTTCGTCCACCAGCATATGCAGGATACCGTCGAGAATGTCATAGGGCGGCAAGCTGTCTTCGTCTTTTTGATCAGGGCGCAGCTCAGCTGACGGAGGCTTGTCGATGATCGAGACCGGAATGACCTCGCCCGCAGTTCCATCCATCCAGTCGCGGTGGTTGGCGTTGCGCCAGCGGCAGGTCTCAAACACGCGGGTTTTATACATGTCTTTGATCGGGTTATAGCCGCCGTTCATGTCGCCATAGATGGTGGCATAGCCGACCGCGACTTCGGACTTGTTGCCGGTGGTCAGAAGCATTTCGCCGAATTTGTTGGACATGGCCATCAGCAAAAGCCCACGCAGGCGGGATTGGATGTTTTCTTCGGTGAGGCCTTCTTCGAGCCCTGCAAAAAGCGGCGCGAGAGTGTTGGTCACCGCCTGACGGCTTTCGGAAATCGGCACATAGTCGTAGTGCACGCCCAGCCGTTTCGCGATGTCTTCGGCGTCATCGAGCGAGCCTTGCGATGTGTATTCAGAGGGCAGCATCACGCAACGCACGTTCTCGGCCCCCAAGGCATCCACGGCGATCGTCGCGACAATCGCGGAATCGATGCCGCCGGACAGACCCAGCAGCACCTTTTTGAAGCCGGTTTTGCCCATATAGTCGCGCAGGGCTTCGACACAGACGCGATAGTCCTGCTCTTCGCCCGCAGGGAGCACAGCCTTCTCGCCCTCTTCGCAGCGCCAGCCATCCCCGTCGCGGACCAGATCCACATGGGCGGTGACCTCGTCAAAGACCGGCAGTTGCACGGCCAGATGCCCGCCGGGATTGAGCACAAAAGAGCCGCCGTCAAAGACCTGATCGTCCTGACCGCCGACCATATTCACATAGATCAGCGGCATGCCGGTCTCGATCACGCGGGCCACCATATGGCTCATGCGGCGGTCGAATTTATCGCGGTAATAGGGCGAGCCATTGGGCACAACGAGGAATTCCGCGCCGGATTCTTCAAGGGTTTCGGCCACATCCGGGAACCAGGCGTCCTCGCAGATCGGGCTGCCGATGCGGGTGTTGCCGACCGCATAGGGGCCGCCGAGTGGGCCTGAGTCAAACAGGCGCACTTCGTCAAAGACGGTGTAATTCGGCAAATGATGCTTGAGCTGTTTGCTGACAATCCGCCCGCCATTCAGGATGAAATAGGCGTTATAGAGCTTGCCCCCTTCGGCAAAAGGCCCACCAATCCCCATCGCGGGACCATCAGCGCACTCCGCCGCCAGTGCTTTGATTTGCTCAAGGCAGGCCGCCTGCAACGCAGGCTTCATCACCAGATCCTGCGCGTTATAGCCAAGGATGAACATTTCGGGCAGCGCGACAAAGTCAGAGCCCGCCGATTTCCCCGCGTCCCACGCCGCTTTCGCCTTGGCCGCATTGCCTGCCAAATCGCCCATGGTCGGGTTCGCCTGAGCAATCGTTACGCGGAATTTGTCGGCCATATCGGTGCCTCACTCATCAGTCAGATGTGATTGATTTACCAGATACATGCGCGAGGAAAAGCTCAAAGCCGCAAAACCCGTTGTCAGAGCGCATTTCCTGCACTAATTTCGCGAAAAGGCGTGGGGGACGCGCCGCTTGTGCCCGGCAGGGCGAATTCCCAAGCAGGGGCAAATAGATGACCAGCAGAACAGCAATCTCGATTGCATCGGTTCTTTTCATGTTGAGCACGGCCGGTTCGGCCATTGCGCAATCCAGCGACGTATTGACCAAACAATACGACGATGGCGGCATCTATGAGGGCACCTTCAAGGATGGCTTGCAGCACGGCAAGGGCACCTATCGTCTCCCGAATGGCTATGAATATTCCGGCGACTGGATTGATGGCGAAATCCGCGGCATCGGTCAGGCGCGATTCCCGAATGGCTCGGTCTTTCAGGGTGAATTTGCCAAGGGCAAACCCGAAGGCACAGGCAAGATCACTTTTGCCGATGGTGGCACCTATGAGGGCCAATGGGCGGACGGCAAGATTACCGGTCAGGGCGTCGCGATCTACGCCAATGGCGTGGTCTATGAGGGCGGCTTTGTGAATGCGCTGCACCACGGTCAGGGCATGATGAAAAGCCCCGGGGGCTATGTCTATGAGGGCTCTTGGGTCAATGGCGTCAAAGAGGGCGACGGTCAGATCACCTATCCTGACGGCGCGGTCTATGTGGGTGCGATCATCGCTGGGCAACGTCAGGGCCAAGGCACGCTGACGATGCCTGACGGTCTGATCTACGAAGGCCTCTGGAGCGCCGGTCAGATCGACGGCACCGGCAAGCTGACCCAACCCAATGGCGATGTTTACGAAGGTACGCTTGTGGGCGGCCAGCGTCAGGGCGTGGGCCGTGTGTTCTATGCCAATGGAGACGTTTACGAAGGCGATTTCGCGGGTGACCGCCGCCACGGCCAAGGCGTGTTTATCGGCGCGGATGGCTATAAATACGACGGTGCCTGGATCGAAGGCCGCATCGAGGGGGCGGGCACTGTGACCTACCCTGACGGTTCGGTCTACGTTGGCGATTTCATGGCGGATCTCGCAGATGGTCAGGGCATGATCACCTACCCAGATGGGTCCGTTTACGAGGGCGGCTGGTCTCAGGGCATTATCCAAGGCGCGGGCAAAGCAACCTATGCGAACGGGCTTACCTATGAAGGCGATTTTGTGAACGCAAAGAACCACGGCAAGGGCGTGATGACCTATGCCGATGGCTATCGCTATGAGGGCGACTGGGAGAACGGCCAGCGTCACGGTCAGGGAACCGCGACCTATCCGGATGGCACGGTTTATGCGGGCACTTTCTTTAACGGCCAACGTGACGGGCAAGGTCAGATCACCATGCCTGATGGCTTCACCTATACCGGGGCTTGGAAAGCTGGCGAGATCGAAGGCCAAGGCGTTGCGACCTATGCAAACGGCGATGTCTATGAAGGCACGTTCCGCGCGGGCAAACGCCAAGGTGCGGGGCTGATGAAATATGCCTCAGGCCAAGAGGCGTCCGGCGAATGGGACAATGGCGCGCTGAAACAGAACTAAGCGGCCGCCAGCGTTTTCGCTTCTTTCAGGATCCATTTTCGAAACGCCTGTACGGCTGCGCGCTTCACGCCGGGGCGACCACAGAGATAATAGCCTTTGCCATTGTCGATTTCATGCAGGACCCTTAGGCGTCCGGCCGCGATATCTCCCTCGACAAAGGCCCTGCAGATCATCGCAACGCCCTGCCCATTGCGTGCACCGTCCAGCATCAGATTGCCAGGCACATGCAGCCCAGGCACACGGTCGCTTTGGGTGACACCAAAGCTTTCCAACCATTCGGTTGCCTCATGATGACCCAGCTCTTCTAACCATGGCAGACACGCCAGATCGGCCGGGTCTTTGTAGTCACCATCACCGACCAAATCCGGGGACCCGACAATGGCCAAGGGCGCGGCAAACAACAGCTCACAGTCCAAACCCGGCCAAGCGCCATCACAATAGCGCATCGCCAGATCCACACCGCCCGGCTCCAGTTGCACAATCTGAGCCGAAGTATTCAGCAGCACCTCAATCCCCGGATACTGCGCCATGAATCCGCCAAGGCGCGGCATAAGCCATTGGCTGGCCACCGTCGGAGGCAAGGTGACCTGAACCGGTCGATCTTCTTCGCGTCCTGTGAGCTCGGCCACTGTCTGAGCAATGCCCTCAAACCCCGCAAGGATTGCGGCGGCCAGACGCTCTCCTTCTGGTGTCAATTCCAGGTTTCGACCCTGACGGCGGAGAAGGGAGACGCCGATGTGACTCTCTAGCTGGCGCAATTGCTGGCTGATCGCGGCATGGGTCACATTCAAAACTGCACCCGCTTCGACCAGATTGCGTTTTTCCGCAAAGGCTGCAAACGCGCGCAAGGCGGGGATCGGGGGAAGGTGACGCCAGTCCATATGTAATTCCTGCTTACATATTCAAAATCACATTGACTCGCAGATTATCCAAAAATCTCCGATATTAAAGAAGAAATTTAAAACCCGGAGAGAACACCATGCTGAACATTTACGCTGTAAGTTACATGACTGCGACACGCACTGATATCAACTCTCTGCGCAGGCTGCGGATGGAGCGCCGGGAGAAGCGCAAGTCTCAACGTCAACGCACATGGGCCCCGCGAGGGTCATGGTGGCGTCCGCGCAAGGTGGAAATACCTAAAACTAACCCCTAAGGATCACCAGGGGATTCGCTCGCCCTTCCAGTCAAAAAACGCCCCGGTTTGATGGGCTTCAAGCCCATCAATCACCGCGATCAAGCGGGAGGCTGACTCAGTTGGCGGCAATTTGTTGGGGGCTGCGAAATTCTCGGTAAACCGCGTGGAGACCGTGCCCGGATGCAGCGCGACGCAAATCGCTTCTTTGTGGGTCCGCGCCAGCTCAATCGATCCGGTTTTCAGCACCTGATTGAGCGCGGCCTTCGATGCCCGATAAGAATACCAGCCACCCAAACGGTTGTCGCCAATCGACCCAACCCGCGCGGATAAGACAGCGAAAACCGAGCGGCCCTTGCGGGGCAACCACCGCTTAGCGTGCTTCATCACCAAGGCAGGCCCAATCGCATTCACCGCAAATTGCGCTGCCATTTCCTCGGCACCCAGCTCAGCAAGGCTCTTTTCGGGCCGATCACGTGTCGATGTCAGCGCCCCCGTCACGACCAGAACCAGATCAAATGGCCCTTCAACGCCCGCCAACAAAGTCTCAGCCGCCGAGGCATCGATAAAGTTGAGCCCATGCGTTCGCCGCGACAGTGCAACAACGTCGACACCTTTCGCTGTCAACTCGTAAGCAATAGCCGTCCCAATGCCGCCCGAGGCCCCTATGATCAAAGCGCGTTCCATGCCTCTGATATAGCGCGCCCTTTCAGCCAAACCACCGCGAATTCATCTTGCCAAAAATACTCAAATCCCACGCCCAAAACACAATCCAAACTTCCCCCTTTTCATTCCGAATTTCCCAGCTATAGTCCGGCGCATGGCTATCAAGACCCATATCGCAAATGACGCGCGCCTTCCGGCGCCTTTTGCGCGTGGTCTAGACCTACTCCTAACGCGCCTCTGAGTGCGGCCGGTTCGGCGCACCCGCTCAGAGGATTTGCGACATGCGCCAAAAGACCCGCATTTAGGAGACAACAGATGACACACCCCGCACCAGCTATAAACCTCGCCCAGAAACTGGCGATGTTTAACAGCCATTGGGACCCGCATGTCGTAGCCAATTACAACGGCAATGACGTCATGGTGGTGAAATTCAAAGGCGAATTTCCTTTCCACAAACATGATGACACCGATGATTTCTTCCTCGTACTCGAAGGCGAAGTCACCATGGACTACGCCGACCACGCCCCCGTCACTTTCGGCGCCGGAGAGATCGTGATCGTGCCCAAAGGCGTCGTCCACCGCCCCCGCGCCGCCGAGGAGGTCCAAGTGCTTTTGATCGAACCCACAGGCGAACCCAATACCGGCGACAGCGGCGTCACGCCCGCGCCCAAACCGCATATCTGATCAGGAAAATTCAACATGACCACCACCGATCAAAACCGCGTCTATATTTTTGACACCACCCTGCGCGACGGCGAGCAAAGCCCTGGCGCGACCATGACCCATGAGGAAAAGCTCGAGATCGCAGAGATGCTCGATGACATGGGCGTCGACATCATTGAAGCGGGCTTTCCGATTGCCTCCGAAGGCGATTTTCGCGCCGTATCCGAGATCGCAAAGCGCTCAAAGAACGCCCGCATCTGCGGTCTCGCGCGCGCCAATTTCGCCGATATCGACCGCTGCGCCGAGGCGGTGAAACATGCAGGCCTCAGCCGCATTCACACGTTCATCGGTACATCGCCCCTGCACCGAGCAATCCCGAACCTCACCAAGGACGAGATGGCCGAAAAGATCCACGAGACTGTGACCCACGCGCGCAATCTGGTTGAGAACGTGCAGTGGTCGCCGATGGATGCAACGCGCACGGAATGGGACTACCTCTGTCGCGTGATCGAAATCGCTATCAAAGCGGGCGCGACCACGATCAACATCCCGGACACTGTGGGCTATACCGCGCCTGTGGAATCTGCAGATCTGATCAAACGTCTGATCGAAACCGTACCGGGTGCGGATGAGGTGATCTTCGCGACCCACTGCCACAACGACCTCGGCATGGCGACCGCGAACTCTCTGGCCGCTGTCGCGGGTGGCGCGCGCCAAATTGAGTGTACAATCAACGGTTTGGGTGAACGCGCGGGCAACACGGCGCTCGAAGAAGTCGTCATGGCAATGAAGACACGCAACGACATCATGCCCTGGCGCACCGAGATC
>JABSOU010000005.1 GCA_013215215.1 Cognatishimia sp.
CAATTGGTTTGTCGGCCCCCAATTGCGCCGCGGCTTTCTGCAGGATCGCGGCCTGCTCAAAGATCGTGTCACCCAGAGGGTTCACAGCCTCGCTATAGCCCAGACCGGGGCGATCCAGCACGATCACGCGGTAGCGATCCGTCAACTGATCGACCAGCGAATGGGTAAAGTCTCGGATATTGCCAGAGGAGCCGTGGATCAGCACCAGATCAGGACCGCTGCCTTTGACCAGAGCATGTACATCGTGGCCATCGACCTCGATGATTTCACCCAAAGGTGGGGTGTCAATCCGGGCCTGAGCCTCATTGCGCGCGGCGCGCCAGAGGGTGAGGGCCGCCAGCCCCAAAATCAGGATCGCGAGGATCAAAAGGATGCGCATACTACCCCCTTAGATCGGTGCTCTTTTCTCCGATCTTGGAAATGTCAAATGGTGTGGTTTCATATAGTTCAGAAACCCAATTTCCATAGAGCAAATGTGCATGGCTGCGCCAACGATTCATTGGATCCTTGCTGGGGTCATCGTCAGGATAGTAATTCATTGGCACATTGATCTGTGTGCCTGCGTCTACGTCTCGGTCATATTCCTGCTTCAGCGTGCCTGAGTCATACTCAAAATGGTTAAAGATATAGAGGCCACGCTTGGCCTTATCCTCAACGAGGCAGGGGCCGGTGTCCTCATTGCCCAAGAGCGTCTGCAGCCCATCAACCGTGTCGATCTCATCCTGCTTCATCTCGGTCCAGCGGCTGACCGGAATGACGCAATCGTCTGAAAAACCGCGTAAATAATGGCTGGCGGGGGCCAGGTTCTTTTGCCGGAAACAGCCAAAGGCTTTGGCGTCCAGAATGTGTTTCTTGACCCCGTGGAAATAGTAAATCATCGCCATGCCACCCCAGCACACGCCCAAGGTCGAATGCACATGGGTCTGGGTCCAGTCAAAGACCTCGCAGAGCTCGTCCCAATAGGTGACCTCTTCGAAATCCAGATGCTCAATCGGGGCGCCGGTGATAATCAAGCCGTCAAATTTCTCGCCAGTCGCCTTCACCTCGGAGAACGGGCGATAAAATTCTTCCAAATGGGCGGCGGCAGTGTTTTTGGTCTGATGCTCGCTCATGCGGATCAGAGAAAACTCGATCTGCAACGGCGTCGCGCCGATCAGACGGGCGAATTGGTTCTCCGTCTGGATCTTTTTTGGCATCAGGTTCAAAAGGCCAATGCGCAAAGGGCGGATGTCTTGTCGTGCCGCCTGCCGCTCGGACATCACCATCACGCCTTCGCGCGAAAGCACGTCAAAGGCAGGCAGGTGAGAGGGCAGTTTGATGGGCATTGGACAAATTTCCTATATCTTGGATTTCCCTATGTAAGGCAGAGCTTAGGCTTGCTCAAGGGTCTCTTCGATGAGGGCTTCGAAGTCGGCGGCAGATTTGACCTTGGCGACGTCTTCGCCAGCCAATGTGATGCCCCATTTCGACATCGCCTCATAGCGCGGTTGCCGCGCGGCAAGGGCGCGGGCGTAGGTCCAGCGCACGAAAGCGTTCGGGTCCACGGCATCCTCACTGCAGCCCTGTTCCGCAAGATATTCCGACCAAGCGGATTGCAGGAATTTCGGTTGGTAATACATAGGCTTAGGCGCGCGATCAAAGCGTTTGACCAGCTCTTCGGTATGGGTGTCTGATCCTTTGATCCAGACCAGCAGCGTCTGCTCTGACAGAGCCTTCAGAACGGGGTCATCGGGGTTCTCTGGCTCTACGACCTCACAGATTGACCCCGAAGTGTCGCAGATGAAATTGCCATAGCCATAAAGCTCCTGCGCGCGTTTGATGAAATGCGCGGTATCGAGCGTTGCGGCAATCTCGGATGCGCGGTGCAGATCCTGTCGGCGCATATATTCGTCAAAGGGCACGCCACCTTTGGCCGGATCTCCGGGTTTGCCCAGATAGGCCGAGAGCGGCGCGAGGTTTTCAAAGGTGATGTTATTGCCGATATAGATGCTGTCGCTCAGTAAAAGCTCGCGCAGGTAAGGCACCTTCATGGCTTCGGATTTCGCGTGATCGACAATGGCTTCGCCCATGTAGCGCGTGCCAATGCGGTAATCGACGGAATAGTGAAACCAGTCACCCGTCGCGCGCATGAGGTTCGACACATAGGTCTTGCCCAGGCCTGACATCGCGAAAAGCGTGACGCGTTTATGCGGCGCATTGCGCCAGTCGGAAGCGGATTGATAGATCATGGCCCGGCTCAATTTGCTGTTTGGAATTAGGTAGCTGTGTGCGGGCAGGGCGTCAAATGGTGAATACAAAAATAAAAAGCCCCGCCATTCGGTGGGGCTTTCTAAAACTCTTGTTTCTTCGATTTAGAAGCTTACGCCGATGCGAACGCCTGCGCCAAACACGTGGTTGTCGGTAAAGCTCGAAAGAACTGGGCCAACGGCGCTGATCACAGTTTGCGCGTCACCTACTTTAGAGTAGCTTACGCCACCCGAAATGCTCACGTTGTCCATCGTATACCGCGCGCCAAGAGTCACGCCAGTGCGACCGTCGCTCGGACCAAGGTTAGACTGAGTCCCTCCGGCAGAAGCTTCGTGCGATGCAGAAAGAGAAACAGACCACTGATCATTGATGCGACGACCTACGCCCAGCGTATACGTGTATGAATCGTTGTCATACGAAATCAGTGCAGAGCCAACGGCCAGGCGATACAACGAAGGATCAATCGAGAAGTTGGACCAATTCACCCAACGCACGCTACCGAACAAAAGAGTGTCTTCGGCGATGCCTGATTGTGCTTCCAAGTTCCAAGACTTTGGAGTCTTGATTGTTGTGTCCGTGGTGGACGCCAATGGTGTCGTTGTAGATTCCGAAGTTGAATGGGTAGATTCAATCTCAGAGTTATAGGTCAACGCGACCCGAAGTGCGATTTCAGGAACTTCATATGCGACACCTGCGACATAGCCCGTACCGGAACCATTGCTTGCGGTCGCTTGATATCCAGAAACCGCTGGAATTGCGATCGTCGCGTCCATGGATTGATGGCGAACACCTGCGTGAGCGCTAAAACCATTTCCAAATTCATAACGAGCAATTGCGGTCAAAGCATTGGCTGTGAGTTCCGCGTTGGCTCCTGCGAACGCGTAGCCTGTCCCGGTTGGGTAGTCGACGTTCGCTCCAAATGGTTGGTCATAAATCAGGCTAAGGCTCAATGCGTCGTTCAACTGAGTTTTGACTGCAAGGCCCATCTGAGTGTAGTCACCCGCCATATCGCCTGAGGCCGCACCAAGAGCAGTACCCGATACATCTGGTCTCACTGAACCAAAGGATAGCTCTGCGTAGTTGCCTTCTTCGAAGATCGGCGACAGGAATTGACCGCTGCGGTCGATACCTGCGGACATTGCCGTCGTTGCCAACAGTGAACATGCCACCGCGCCTGTAAGTTTCTTGATCATTATACGCCTCCCTAAGCGTAAAAAATTTCCCTGTCCCTAAGGTACGGAAAACATTATTTTTCGGTCAACGGCTGACTATACGTCAAGTTGTGCTAAAATTACGACGCCGGAGTCCGAGTGGCGCGCAATTGCAACAGTATGTTGGCGTAATTGCCCGCGATGATCAACGAAGCGCCCAAAATCAACCAACTGTCGACGGATTCCCCATAAAAAGCTGCCCCTACGACAGCTATCAGCGGTAAGCGCAAAAAGTCGACGGGCGCAACCAATGAGGGAGGTGCGAGCTGTAATGCGCTGGTGATGCTCCAATGCGCGGTGAGGCCTGTGAGACCGATCAGCAGGATATAGGGCAGGGATGAGAGGGAGGGAACGGTGATGTCTCCGTCATAGCCTGCGCAGATCAGGCCAAAAACGGCCTGCATGGAGGTCAGGTAGAACAGGATGGTGATCGTGGAATTTCGTTTGGTCAGATGCTTGGTGAAGAGCATCGTGATCGCAAAACCAATAGCCGAGCAGGCGGCTGTTATAAATCCGGCTCCCATCGGGATCACGCCCGGGCGTGCGATCGCGAGGATGCCAAGAAACCCGAGTGCCGCACAGAGCAGGGTGGGCAGGCTCCACCGTTCTTTGAGGAAAATCGGCGCAAGCAGGATCACCCAGATCGGTGTGGTGAATTCCAAGGCGAAGACCTGCGCCAAGGGGATGGAGGCCAAAGCAAAGAACCACAGGTTCTGGCCAGTGAAATGCGCGATATTGCGCCCCAAATGCAGGTGAAAGTCTCGGGTGGTGATCTGATCCCATTTGCCTGTGGTCGACAGGATCACGCATATGATCGTCACGCCCAAAAGGCTGCGAAAGAGCATGATTTCAAATGTGTCGAGTTCTGTGCTGACCGCGCGGCCGGCGATGGCCATGGCCGTAAAGGACAGAACAGAGCCGAACATCCACAGGACGCCCTTGAGGCTATCACTCATTCTCGGATCTCACAGCAACCGGTCAAAAGAACAGGGGTCTGGCCGCGCTGGGTAAGGATATCGACGGAAATCGGCCCCGTCTCGCAGATGTCCTGATCCAGCACGACGACCGCCGTGTCAAAATCACCGATCAGAGGTTTGGCACGCGGCCAGTCTTTCCCTTGAGCGAAGGCTGTGTCGGGGATCTGAAAGGAATTTTTACGTTCAAAGTCAAAGATGGCGGTGTCGCCGGTGATCGTCAGGCTCCAATCCGGGTCATGGCCTACACAGATGAAATCCTCTGCTGCCAAAGGCGTGGCGATCACAATTGCCAAAAGAGATGCTCTCAACATGTCGTCCTCCCGTCCCTCGGCGACTGTGTCCAATTCTCTGGTGAATGAAAAGTAAAATTACCGTTTGGGTCCGCAGGTTTTTAGGGCTTCCACCGGGGTCATGATTGGCGACCAGCCGCAGTCGGTCGGCGTAAAGCGCAGGGATCTGTAGTACATGTCATAGAGATAAGACCGCCGCATGGCTTTCGCGCCAAGCCAAAGGATCGGGAAGGGCGCGGGAAACAGCCGTGGCGCGCGTCCAAAGGCATGGCGCAATGCGCGCATCATATCTGTTGTCGAAATATCCGCGTGATCGGTGGCTTGGATCACTGGTGGCACGTCCTCTGCTGCGAGGCAGTGACGGATGAGGTCCGCAAGGTTCTGAACGGCGATCATGCTGCGCTGATTGCGCACAAATCCCATCGGCAGTGGGTAGGGTGAGTTCGCCATGCGCAGCATACGGCCCCACAAACCCGGACCATGCGGGCCATAGACCTGCGGCACACGCAGGATCACGCTCTGCATGCTGCTTTCTTGAACCAGAGCTTCGGCCTCGAGTTTGGCCTTCCCATAGGCGGTGGTCGGCGCGGTGGGGTGATCGATGTCGATCGGCTCTTGGCTGGTGTTTTGCCCATAGACCGCGACGGTAGAAAGGAACACAAACTTGGGCACACCGGCGGCTTCGGCCTGTCTAATCAGATCGGCGGTGCCATCGCGGTTGGCCTTCATGTGGTCGGCCAGTTCGGTGGCCTTGTCCTCGCGCCCATGGACGCGGGCGGCGCAATGCACGACGGCCTTCGCGCCTTTCAGAACCTGCCCGTAGTCGCCCGGGTTTTCCAGATCAAACCCATGCACGAGTCCCTTGGTTGGTCTCCTGCACAGGCCTACCGGATATTCTCCGGCATGTGCCAGAGCATGCATGACATGGGTGCCAATAAAGCCATTTGCACCGGTGACCACGATATGGGGCTGGTTTGGGCTGCTCATGAGATGTCCTGCGCTTTTAGACAGAGGCTACATAAGCCAGGCGGTGTTTTCTACGCCAAAACGGTTGGCCAGAGTCCAGAGGCCGCCCCGGATAAGGTTGAACCAAATGGCCAGCGGTTCACGCATGAGAGCCCACGGGCGTGGCCAAACCCAGCTTTCACCGTCGCGTGCGCTTGCCGGCACAAGGATCAGGTCGTTGTAACCCGCCCATCGGAAGCTGATCCAACTGCGCGGGAGATGGAAGCTGTCGGTCACGAGAAAGACAGGCTGGTCGGCATCCAGGAAGGGCATTGAAAACAGAGCGTTTTGCAGAGTGGAGCGCGCGAGACGCTCTTCGGTGATCGCTTCATTGTTCACGCCATCAGCGCGCGCCACATTGGCCATCATCTCGGCAACAGACATTTCGATCTGGCTCGTACCGGTCATAACCACATGTCGCGTCTTGCCAGCAATAATCAAATCCGTGCAAGTTTTTGCCCGTTGTTCCGAGTATTTGCCGATGCTGCCGTCTTTATTGTGACCGCTCGCCAGGCAAACAACCGTTTCAGCTTGAGGAAGTTCAGCGAAATCAGGCGCGGGCCACAAAAAACTCCACGCAATGACTGCAAAAAGGGTGGCTGCATAGACAACCACCCCAAGGCGCAAAAGCCAGAAAAATGCGCGTCTTATTCCCATTCAATCGTGCCCGGAGGCTTAGAGGTGATGTCATAGGTGCAGCGGTTGATGCCCTTGACCTCATTGATGATCCGCGTCGCGGTTTCGCCAAGGAATTCATGGCTGAACGGGTAGTAATCCGCGGTCATACCATCCACCGAGGTCACAGCGCGCAGCGCACAAGCGTAGTCATAAGTCCGCCCGTCGCCCATCACACCAACTGTGCGCACGGGCAGGATCGCCACAAAGGCCTGCCAGATCTCGTCATAGAGGCCGTGTTTGCGGATCTGTTCGATATAGATCGCATCGGCTTCGCGCAGGATCTCCAGTTTCTCGCGGGTGATCTCACCAGGGCAACGGATCGCCAGACCAGGCCCAGGGAAAGGGTGACGTCCAATGAAGGACGCAGGCAGACCGAGCTCGCGTCCCAAAGCACGGACTTCGTCTTTGAAAAGCTCGCGCAAAGGCTCAACCAGCTTCAGACCCATCTTTTCAGGCAAGCCACCAACGTTATGGTGGGACTTGATTGTCACCGAAGGCCCGCCAGAAAAGCTCACGGATTCAATCACATCGGGATAAAGCGTGCCTTGGGCAAGGAACTCGGCGCCCTCGATCGTGTCCGCATGTTTCTGGAACACGTCGATGAAGAGTTTGCCGATGATTTTGCGTTTGGTTTCGGGGTCAGATTGCCCGTCCAGCTCGCCAAGGAACAACTCTTGTTCATCCGCATGGATCAGCTGCATATTATAATTGTCGCGGAACATGGTGACGACCTCTTCGGCCTCACCCTTGCGCAAGAGCCCATGGTCGACAAACACACAGGTCAACTGATCGCCAATCGCCTCATGGATCAGAACAGCCGCAACAGAGCTATCGACCCCACCGGAAAGCCCACAGATGACCTTCTTGTCCCCAACTTTCTCACGGATCTTTTCTACCATAATTTCGCGATAGGCACCCATGGTCCAATCGCCCGAAAAGCCCGCCAGTTTGACGAAATTCTCATAAAGCTTCGCCCCACGCGGCGTGTGATGCACCTCGGGGTGGAATTGCACCGCGTAAAAGTTCCGAGACACATTCGCCGTGATCGCATAAGGCGCGTTCGGTGAGGTGCCATAAACCTCAAAACCTTCAGCGATTTCAGAGACATGGTCGCCGTGGCTCATCCAGACTTGCTCGTCGCCTTCACTGAACCAACCATCCAAGATCGACAGTTCATTCTGAGGCGTCACAAAGGCGCGGCCGAACTCTGCTGTGCCATGACCCGACTCAACCTTGCCGCCCAGCTGATGCATCATCACCTGCTGGCCGTAACAGATGCCCAAAATCGGCACGCCCAGATCGAAAATCTCCTGCGGCGCGCGCGGAGATCCTTCGCGCGTCACACTATCAGGCCCGCCGGAAAAGATCACAGCTTTGGGCGCCATCTCGCGCACCATTTCCATGGTCACATTCTGATACGGGTGGATTTCACAATAGACATTCAGTTCGCGCAAGCGACGGGCAATCAGCTGCGTCACTTGGCTACCAAAGTCGATAATAAGCAGGCGGTCGTGGGATGTCTCTGTCATGCAGGGCGGATATGATAAAACCCCTAAAATCGCAAGCCGCTTTCATCTTGCCGCAAATACTCTGGGGTGAGCGTCCAAAGACGCGAGGGGCAAAGCCCCTAAAGGCGACAAATCTGCGCGTCAAATGTCGCTTTTTTCGGCAAATAGCCGCAATCCCTCGGTGGCGACAAATGGGGGCGGGCTAGATAAGATCAACTTTTAACGCCTGAGGGTGAGGAACAAAATGGCCGAAGCAACATCTCGTCGTCGTAGCCGTGGAGGCGGAGGCGCAGCCCGCCGTGCAGAACGTGGGTCGATCAAGATCGAAACCGCGAAGTATATCGAACGCAATATCCCGCTGTTTGAGATCCTCACCGAAGAGGCGCTCGAGATCATCGAGACCAATGCCGAAACCATCCTTGAAGAGGTTGGTGTCAACTTTGTAGACAACCCCGCCGCTCTAGAGCGTTGGAAAGAGGCCGGTGCCACCGTCGAAGGCGAGCGCGTTCGCATCCCGCGCGGTCTGGCGCGTGAGCTGTGTAAAACCGCACCGTCCACAATCACCCAACACGCCCGCAACCCGGAGAAATCCGTGGTGATCGGCGGCAACTCTCTGGTTTGTGCGCCGGTTTATGGCCCTCCGTTTGTGCGTGATGTGGATGGTGGCCGTCGCTATGCGACCATGGATGACTTCCAGAAATTCGTAAAACTGGGCTATATGTCCAAATACCTGCACCACTCTGGCGGCACGGTGTGTGAGCCGACCGATATTCCGGTGAACAAACGTCACCTCGACATGCTGCTTGCGCATATGACGCTGAGCGACAAGCCCTTCATGGGGTCAGTCACCGAGCCAAGCCGCGCGCAGGATTCCGTCGATATGGCGGGCATCCTCTTTGGCAAAGATTTCGTCCAAGACAACACCGTGATGACCTCGCTCATCAACATCAACTCGCCGATGACTTTTGACGATGTGATGATGGGTGCGCTTGAGGTTTACGCCAAGAACAACCAGGCCTGCATCGTGTCTCCGTTCATCGTGGGCGGTGCAATGGCGCCTGTGTCCGTTGCAGGAACCCTGACGCAGGTCATGGCCGAAGTCCTCGCGGGCATCGCCTATAGCCAGCTGATCCGCAAAGGGGCACCGGTCATCTTTGGGGCCTTCGTGACCTCGATCGACATGGGCTCTGGCGCGCCGACCTTCGGCACGCCTGAGGCCAGCCAGATCCTTTACGGCGCAGGGCAATTGGCCCGTCGCATGGGTCTGCCGTTCCGCTCTGGTGGGGGTCTCTGTGGCTCTAAACTGCCTGACGCGCAGGCGGCCTATGAAACCGCGCATACGCATAATGCGGCGCTGATGGGTGGCGTGAATTTCATGCTGCACAGCTGTGGTTGGCTTGAGGGCGGTCTGGTGTCGTCTTTTGAGAAGTTCGTTATGGACGCAGATCAGCTCGGCATCCTGCAGAAAATGGCCGAAGGCGTTGCGATTGACACGAACGGCCAAGCGATGGACGCGATCCGCGAAGTCGGACCAGGCGGGCATTATTTAGGTTGCGCCCATACGCAGGCGAACTTCAAATCGGCTTTCTGGCGCTCTGAACTCCTGGACTACAAGCCGTTTGAAACTTGGGAAGAAGAGGGCGCGCGCGATACGCAAACCCTTGCGGCCAATCGCGTTAAGACCCTGCTGGACAACTACCAGAAACCGGCGATTGATCCGGCCATCGAAGAGGCGCTCAACGCCTATGTGGCTGAGAAAAAGGCGTCCATGCCAGACGCCTTTATCTAAGGGCGAAATTTACGACTGCGAGGCGCGGAAAATCTGCGCTTCGCCAATCAACGCGATCAAAATATCCACGTGGCGCGTGACGGAATAGTCAGCGGTTTCGGCCAGACGTTGATCGTTGCTTTGATCCTCCAAACGCAGCAGCTGACCCAAGACATCTTTGCTCTGTGTCGGCGGGGTTTCGCCAAAGAACCGCTTTAGATGCGCCCGGCGCTGATATCTTAACGCGCCTTCTTTGGCGGCGCGCACCAGAATAGGTGGGCGTTTCAGATGGTTCATCTTCTGCAATATATCCATAAATCCTACCCCTTTTAGGAATCGCAGCTCAGCCTGTCACAACTCAAAGGGGTGTTGCGTCGGGCCAATGCACCGCGCGCGCGCCTTAGTTACTGTTTACTAAATGGAAACAATGATCGGTCTTGCACGCATTTTTTAACGCGTCGGTAACCAATGCTGCCTAGCGTGTGGATAAATCCGGGGACAAAAACGCGGATAAAAAGGGCAGTATTGTATACCTTCCGTGGGGTATTTCATATGTCGGAGAGGACCAGAGACCAGAACCTGAACAGCATTCCCACCTGGGTGCCACCCTATGCGGTGCGCTACCTGGCCCATACGGAAAAAGGTGTGTCTATTCGGGAGCTTGCACGACATTCCAAATGTCATGCGTCGACCATCATGCGCCAGATCAGGCGGGTTGAATCCCGCCGGGACGATCCTTTGATCGACGCCGCTCTGGCCGCGCTCAGCGCCCGCGTGTCTCCGACCAAGCCGCCCCTCTCAGAGACGGAGACAATTGGGATGGAAGGACAGGCAATAGTTCCCCCCGCCAGCGACGAAACCCTGGACGCGGCAGCCCTCGAAGTGCTGACCGGTCTCAGCCATTCCGGGGCGATCCTCGCGGTGGCGCAGGATCTGGATAAGGCCGTGGTCATGCGCGAGGGGATGAATGGCAAAAGCGAACGTACGGCCGTCACGGATCGGTCGGTGGCCGAGGCTATGGCGCTGAAGGATTGGATTTCCTGCAAGTCCAGCGGGCGGGTGGCGCGCTATGTCATCACCCCTCAGGGGCGGGCGGCCCTGCAGACCCTTGTGGCGCGACGCGAGAACTCGGCGACGGGGTTTCATGAGGCGCAGACCGAGTTTGAAACCGAACCCCATGCACGCGCGCCAAGCCGCGTCCGCTTTCACAGCTCTGAGGGTCCGATGGCTGTACTGGCCCGCCGCCGCGACAAGGATGGCGCGCCATTTCTGTCGCGCGAATTGGTGCGCGCCGGGGAGCGGCTGCGCGAAGATTTCGAATTGGCGCATCTGGAACCGGGATTAACGCAGGACTGGTCGCATTTTCTTGCTCCAACTCAATCCACCAAGTCTTCCAAGTCTCCGGCAAGCGGACCGGCGGCGGCGCGGGCCCGGGTGACGTCCGCGCTTGAGGCCTTAGGCGAAGGTTTGTCGGATGTGGCTCTGAGATGCTGCTGTCACATGGACGGTATGGAGGCGACAGAAAAGCATCTCGGTTGGCCCGCGCGGTCCGGCAAAATTGTGCTACGCATTG
This sequence comes from Cognatishimia sp., assembly GCA_013215215.1. GTDB lineage: Bacteria > Pseudomonadota > Alphaproteobacteria > Rhodobacterales > Rhodobacteraceae > Cognatishimia. The sequence continues at coordinate 11,258 of JABSOU010000005.1, forward strand.
CCTTGACCCGATTGACTGAGCACTACCGGACATGTGATCCCGAGGTCGGCGACCTGATCTGGTAACAAAAACGGCCCGCGAGATGTCGCGGGCCGTTTTCGTAGATTTCACAAGGGCTTAGGCGGCGACCGTGTCGACCTTGTTCTTCAGATAGCTCAGTACATTCTCAGGCGCGCTTTCGCCATAAGGATCTTCTGGGTGGTTGTCGTCACGACCTGGTTCTTCAAAAAAGGCCTCAACCACGCCATTGTCGATCACAGCCGCATAGCGCCAAGAGCGCATGCCGAACCCAAGGTTGTCTTTGTCCACCAGCATGCCGACTTTGCGGGTGAATTCACCAGACCCATCAGGGATCACGCCAACGTTCTTGATGCCCTGCGCTTCGGCCCATTTGTTCATCACGAAAGAGTCGTTCACGGACATGCAATAGATCGCATCGATGCCTTCGGCTGCGAAATCACCAAAACCGTTCTCAAAACCTGGCAGCTGATAGGTCGAGCATGTCGGGGTAAACGCGCCTGGCAGGGAAAACAGCACAACGCGCTTGCCTTCAAAGTAATCTGCGGTGGTCACGTCCTGCCAGCGGAAGGGGTTTGGACCTTCGATGCTGTCGTCGCGAACGCGCGTGCGGAAGGTGACATTGGGGAGTTTTTGTCCTGCAAACATAAGGAGCCTCTGTGGGAGTGGATAGTTCTGCGTCGCGGCATAAGGCGATTCCCGAAGGGCTTCAACAGCTTGCGAAACGGTGACGGTTCTGCAAATCACCTTTGCCTGCAACTTAGGCAGATGGGTGCAAAACGCATAGCTGCCCTGCATGACTGGCCCTTGCGTAAATCTAGAGCTATGTTAGCAGTTCCAAAGCTTGAACGAGTGCAGAGGAGAGCCGCGTGAGAGACCTGAAGATCCCAGAGCAGCGCCATCCTGAAAAAGCCCATCGGCCGGACAATGCCCAGCCGAAGAAACCCAAATGGATCCGCGTCAAAGCGCCAACGGGCGAGGGCTATAACGCGACCAAAAAGATCATGCGCGAGCATAACCTTGCGACGGTCTGCGAAGAGGCGGCTTGTCCAAACGCGGGCGAATGCTGGTCTCAGGGTCACGCGACGATGATGATCATGGGCGAGGTCTGCACCCGCGCCTGCACCTTCTGCAATATCGCGACCGGCAAGCCGCCAGAGGATCTAGACCCGTTTGAGCCGGGCCGAGTGGCCGATGCGGTCCAAAAACTGGGCCTCAACCACGTGGTCATCACCTCGGTGGACCGCGACGATATCGAGGACGGCGGTGCCGAGCATTTCGCCCAAACCATCCGCGCGATCCGTCACCGCAGCCCGGGCACCACGATTGAAATCCTGACGCCGGACTTCATCCGTTGTGATCCTTCGGTTCTGAAAATCGTGACCGACGCGAAACCTGACGTGTTCAACCACAACCTTGAAACCGTCCCGGGTCTCTATCCAGAGGTCCGCCCCGGTGCGCGCTATTTCCATTCCCTGCGTCTATTGCAGCGCGTGAAGGAACTCGATCCAGAAATTTTCACCAAATCCGGCATCATGGTCGGCCTTGGCGAAGACCGTCAGGCCGTGATGCAAGTCATGGAAGACATGCGCGCCGCCGACATCGATTTCCTGACCATCGGCCAGTACCTCCAGCCAACCCCGAAACACCACGCGGTGGATCGTTTCGTAACGCCAGAAGAGTTTGAGCAATACGAGAAAGCCGCCTACGGCAAAGGCTTCCTTATGGTCTCAGCCACACCGCTGACGCGCAGCTCTTACCACGCAGGCGATGACTTTGTCCGCCTGCGCGACAACCGCCTCGCGAAACTCGCGCGTGCGTAAGTCTTTCTCTTGCTGAAAGTATCCCCGCCGGAGTCTCCAACCCGAGCCTCCGGCGGTTTCATTTAAGGCAAAGACGCCACATAGGCCGCAATCGCATTGCGGTCCTCTGCCGGTAATTTCGACATATTCTCAACTACATGCGCCATCGCGCCGCCCGCGCTGTCAAAGCTGGGTGTGAAACCGCTTTCCAGATAATAGGCGATGTCCTCTGGGCTCCAATCAAGCTCGGATGGCGTGATGCCCGGCACTTTGCCTTCACCCGGCAAGACAGACCCGGTCAGCCATGCCGCGCGATCCAAGCCACCTAATGCGTTGCGCGGTGTATGGCATTCGCCGCAGTGTCCAAGCACCTCGACCAAATAACGTCCACGCTCCAGTTCAGGCGTCGAAACATCAGTTACAACCCAGTCGCTGCCCCCAAAGAGCAGCTTCCATCCGCCCAAAGCGCGTCTATAGCTGAAGGGGAAACCTACATCATGTGGCATATTCGCCTCGCCAGCGGCAGGTAGGGTGTCCATAAAGGCCTTCAGATCTACCAAATCCTGCGGTGTGATCTTGGCGTAGGACACATAGGGAAACGCGGGATAATAGTGTTTCCCCGCAGGGCTCACGCCTTTCTGAACCGCATTGGCAAATTCAACCGCGCTCCAACCGCCAATCCCCGCCACCGGATCCGGCGAGATATTGGGCGCATAGAAGGTCCCGAAATCCGAAGGAAAGGCCTGACCCCCTGCCAAAACCGGCGCGTCGCCGATCTCGGCCTTGGGCGCTACGTGACAGGATGCACAGCCAGCGGCGTGAAACACGTCTTTGCCGTGAACCGGATCCGGTGTCAGCCCGTCAAAGCTCGCGCTATCGACCTGTCCGGGACGTGTTACGAAAAAGAATACGGCCAGCCCAAGAAGGGCCAGCGCAAAGATCAAACGGATAAAACGTCCCATCGGGGATTAGCGACCCCGATAGGCCTTGTGACAGGCCCCACAGGTGCCGCCCAGATCGCCCATCGCGGCGCGCAGGGCGTCAAGGTCGGTGCCTGCTGCAGTGGCCATATTGGCCGCAGCACTTGTCAGCGCCATGGATTTCGCGCCTACGTCCGGGAAGTTCTCCCAGATCGCAGCCTTCGCGCGGGTGCCCTCGGCACTGTCCATGTCCGAGCCCTGTGGCCAGAGAGAACCCGCGTTCAAAGACGCCACTGCCAGCAGGTTGTCCGCCGCGGCCTGCGCCGCTGCCGCGTCATAATCCGCGTTGCCCCGAGCCATGCCGCCAAGAATTCCAAGGTAATGCGCATATAGCTGCATCTGACCTTGCCGGGCCTTGATCGCGCCCTCGATATGCCCGCCGGCAAATGCCGCGCCGGCTGTCATTGAGGCCATCAATGTGAGGCTGGTGAGTAGTTTATTGGCCATAGGTAACACTCCTGCTGGTAAATCTACTTTCCACGAGTGTAGCAACGCTGGGCGCGTTTTGGGAAGGATGACCCGATTTTGGCTTCACGTTGTCGTGAACTCCGCCTAGTCCTCTACGAAACGCACTTTGCCGATAAAGGGCAGGTTCCGGTTTCTTTGAGCGTAATCAATGCCATAGCCGACAACGAATTCATCGGGGATCTCAAATCCCACCCAATCGGCGCGCACGTCCGCCTCGCGTCGGCTGGGTTTATCCAAGAGTGCAATGGTCTTCATTTTGCGCGGAGATCTGTTTTGTAGGAAGCGGGACACATGGTGCAACGTGTGCCCTGTGTCGACGATATCCTCGACAACCAGCACGTCGCGGCCTTCGATTTCGCCGCGCAGATCCTTGAGAATCCGCACCTCTCGGCTGCTCTCCATCGCGTCGCCATAGGAAGACGCCTCAAGGAAGTCGACTTCGACCGGCAGGTCCAGCTCTCGCACCAGATCGGCGATAAAGACGAAAGAGCCGCGCAACAGCCCCACAACAACCAGCTTATCGGTATCCGCAAACTCCCGCCGGATTTCGCTGCAAAGTTCTTCGATCCGCGCGTCGATGCTTTTGGCCGAGATCATTTTGTCGATCACATAAGCTGGCTGTGTCATGCTGCCCNCTTGAATTTCCGCGCCAACCATACGAAATGGGCGCGAAGGATCAAGGACAACCGAGCGGTCATAGAACGAAAATGCCACGCCATTCCGAAACTCGAGTGCTGCCCTATACGGCGACGCAGATGTATACGCTGGTGGTTGACGTGGCGTCCTATCCGCAGTTTCTGCCCTGGTGTGCGGCGGCACGTATTCGCTCGCGGGTGCCTGAGGGTGCCGCAGAGGTGATGCTGGCGGATCTGGTGATCTCGTTCAAAGTGTTTCGTGAGAAATTCGGCTCGCGGGTGACGCTCTTTGAGGGTGAGAAGTCCATCGATACGGAATATCTGGATGGCCCGTTCAAATACCTAAAGTCTACTTGGAAATTCAAAGACGTAGAGGGCGGATGCGAGGTCGATTTCTTTGTCGATTTCGAATTCAAAAACGCGATCCTGCAGGGCGTTATCGGCGTTGTGTTTAACGAGGCTATGAACCGCATCGTGCGCGCCTTTGAAAACCGCGCGGCCGAGCTTTACGCATAAAAAAGGGCGCTCCGAAGAACGCCCGAATTCAATTTTCCGCGTGCCTTACGAGCTGACGTCGTAAGCGCGTTCGCCGTGCACAGTCAGGTCAAGACCGGTGGTCTCGGTGTCTTCATCCACGCGCAGCGGTGTGATCATGCCGACGAGTTTCACCAGCACGAAGGTCACAACCAGAGTGAACACACCCACGATAGCCAGGGAGCCGAGCTGTGCTGCAAAGGATGCTTGGCCAAAGACCGCGATCATGATGGTGCCGAAAATGCCGCCCACGCCGTGAACCGCGAAGACGTCCAGCGTGTCGTCGATTTTCAGCATGTTGCGGATTACATTCACCGCTTCTTGACAGAGAACGCCAGCCACGGCACCGATGATCAGCGCTTCAACCGGACCAACAAAGCCCGAGGCAGGTGTGATCGATGCCAGACCTGCGATGGTACCGGTGACCAGACCCACCAGAGAGGCTTTGCCGTATTTGAATTTCTCCCACAGGGCCCAGGTCAGGGACGCGGTTGCTGCAGAGATATGGGTGACAGTCAGAGCCATCGCCGCACCGCCGTCTGCCGCCAGCTGAGAGCCGCCGTTGAAGCCGAACCAGCCAACCCACAGAAGCGCCGCGCCGACCATGACCATCCATGGTGCATGCGGAGGTGTGGTGCTGTTCTTACGCGCGCCGAGCAGGACTGCGATGACCAGCGCCGCGATACCAGCAGTTTCGTGCACCACGATGCCGCCTGCAAAGTCACGCACGCCGCTGTCGCCAAAGATGCCACCATCCGCGAGGAAACCGCCGCCCCAGACCCAGTGCACCACTGGCGCATAGCAGATCAGCATCCACAGCGCAGAGAACAGCAGCACAAAGCCAAAACCGATGCGTTCCACATAGGCGCCGACGATCAGCGCCGGTGTGATGATCGCGAAAGTCATCTGGAAGGCAAAGAAAAGTACCTCGGGCAGGGTGCCTAACAGGCTGTCCGTGGTGACGCCAGAGAGGAACATCTTGTCCAGACCGCCCCAATAGCCAGAGGTGCCGCCGCCAAAGGCAATGGAATAGCCAAAGACAAGCCACAGAACGCTCATCAAGCAGGCAATCGCATAACAATGCATAAAGACGCTGAGGACGTTGCGCGCACGCACGAGGCCTCCGTAAAAAAGTGCCAGCCCCGGCAGTGTCATCATCAGCACGAGCGCCGTGGCTACGATGATCCAGGCGGTATCCGCTCCGTTCATGATCTTCCCCTTATCTTCTAGAACCGTTGCAGGGGTAAAAGCGGATGAGGGGTGCAAAACAAAGAGGCAGTTAGGTTTGAAGCGTCTAATTTATATGCGTTTTGCTGTTTGATTAAAAAATGTGCGGGTAAATCAGTTGAGTGATTAAAATTACATCAAAATTGAGATGTTGCAGAAATTAACAGGCTCANAGCGTGGTCTCTTGCCGAATCTCGCACGTTTTTTCGCCCGATTGCCCCAAATTCCACCGTTTCTGTGATGGTTCCGTTTCTAGAAGTGATGCCAAAACAGACGCGCCCTTCGGGTTTGAACTCAGAGCCGCCGGGGCCAGCGATGCCGGTGATCGCGACTGCGATTGTGGCAGCGCTGTGGGAGACTGCCCCTATAGCCATCTCGCGCGCGACCTCTTCAGAGACCGCGCCATGGGTGTCCAGTGTCTCGGGCGATACGCCGAGCATCTGGACCTTTGCTGCGTTGGTATAGGTGACAAAACCCTGGTCAAGGATCGCTGACGAGCCAGCGATGTCAGTGATGGCCGCCGATACCATCCCTCCGGTGCAACTCTCAGCTGTGCTGATGACCACGCCTTTGGATTTGGCGATCTCTAGGAGGTCCTCGGCCAGTGTCACAGGATCACCATGTGGTAGAGGCCGCCCAGTATTGTGACGGCAATAGCTGCAAAAACGCCAGCAAATACATCGTCGAGCATCACACCCAATGCGTCGCCGCCGCGATCGGCCCAACCGACAATTGATGGCTTCCAGATGTCAAAAAGGCGGAAGAACAGAAAGCCCGCGATCCAGCCGGGATACATCGCAAGGGCAGGGAGCCCCATTTTCCAAGTGCCGTAGCTGACCACAAACAATGCGATCCACTGGCCGACGACTTCGTCCACAACAACTTCGCTTGGATCATGATTGTCAGTGCCCGTCGTCATGGCGTGCGTGGCCCACCACCCAAGCGCAAAAACGATCAGAGTCGCTAAAACGAGCGCCGGAAAGCCGCCAAAGACCTGAATGGCCAAAGCAAAAAGAACGCCTGCCAAAGACCCCCATGTGCCCGGTGCTGGGCGCAAGTAGCCGACGTAAAAGACTGTTGCGATGAGTTTGCTCATGATTTCACCAAAGTCGCAGTGGCCAAGGCGGCGATCCCTTCTTCGCGCCCCGTAAATCCAAGACGCTCGCTGGTGGTGGCTTTGATACTGACGCGGTCTTCCTCCATCCCCATCAGCTCGGCCATTCGCGTGATCATCTTGGCTGCGTTCGGCCCGATCTTTGGGCGCTCGCAGATCAAGGTGCAGTCTATATTGCTTATTTTGAAGCCCTTGGAAGCCGCGAGCTCCACGGCATGTTTCAGGAAAATAGCGCTGTCGGCGTCCTTCCATTCCATTTCGCTTGGCGGGAAATGCCTGCCAATGTCGCCCTCGGCGAGGGCGCCGTAAATGGCATCAGTGACGGCATGCATGCCCACATCGGCATCTGAATGACCTTTAAGAGCTTTGTTGTGAGGAATTGAGACCCCACAGAGCACAACATGATCGCCGTCTTCAAAGGCATGCACGTCAAAGCCGTTGCCCAGTCGAATGTCCATTTTACCTCGCAAAATGCGTTCCGCGCGGGCGAAATCGCCGGGCGTTGTGATTTTCAGATTGGCCTCGTCGCCTTCGGTGATCGCGACCTCAATGCCAGCAGCACGCGCAACCTCGACGTCATCTGCCGCTTGTCCGTCAAAGGATCGGTGCGCTGCCAGAATAGATTCAAAATCAAACCCTTGCGGGGTTTGCGCGCGGAACAGATCCGCGCGATCTTGTGTTCCAGTGACTTGACCGTTTTCGCCCCGCCAAAGCGCATCAGAGACCGCCAAAGCAGGGGCCGCGGCCTTGCTGGCTTTCAATGCCTCAATAACGCCGCTGATCACATGCGATGGCACCGTTGCGCGCGCTACATCGTGAACAAGGACATTGGTCGCGCCTGTCCCAACCAGAGCTTCAAGCCCCGCGCGCACCGATGCGTCGCGTGTCGCGCCGCCATGCACCACGGTTTTTACGTCCAGACTGTCATAAAACTGTGCATCATCAGGGTGTACGACCAGCAGACTCTCGTCCACCTTTGGATGGTTTCGGAAAGCCTCGAGCGTCCAGTCCGCCACACGGCGGCCTGCCAGAGGCTGCCATTGTTTGGGTAAAGCCCCTCCGGCGCGCGTGCCTCGGCCTGCGGCGACGATCAGGGCAATTGTTTTCTGGTGCTGCTCACTCATAGGGTCTGTCTATGTCCAGATCAGGCTTTGCGCAATCGACCTAGGTGTGTTGCCTAAAAAATAGGCACATGCTTAAATTGGAGCCGAAATTCCTGCGCGATTCATTGTCGAGCGTGGTGTTTCCGAATAATTTCAAGGCGCTGCACAAGGAATACGCATGTGAGCATTCGACTCAACGACATAATTCTGGATCCGCCGGTGTTTTTGGCGCCGTTGGCTGGAATCACCGATCTGCCGTTTCGGGAGTTGGTTGCGCGCTTTGGCGCGGGGTTGGTGGTGTCTGAAATGATCGCGTCGCAGGACTTGATCAACGCCAAGCCCGGTGTTCGGGAGAAGGCAGAGCTGGGTTTCGGCGTCGAGGGCACCTCTGTGCAGATCGCGGGCTGTGAAGCTTATTGGATGGCAGAGGCCGCGAAAATGGCCGAAGCCAATGGCGCGCGGATCATCGATATCAATATGGGCTGTCCCGCCAAGAAGGTGACCAGCACCAGTGGAGCGGGGGCCTCTGGCTCGGCGCTGATGCGCGAACCGGATCTGGCGATTTCCTTGATCGAGGCGGTGGTTGAGGCCGTGGATGTGCCGGTGACGTTGAAAACCCGTTTGGGCTGGGACGACGACATGCTCAATGCACCCGAGCTGGTGGCGCGGGCTGAGGCGGTTGGCATTCAGATGGTCACGATCCACGGGCGCACGCGCTGTCAGTTCTATAAGGGCGCGGCAGATTGGCGCGCGATTTCCAAGGTCAAAGAGTCCGTCGACGTTCCCGTCATTGCGAATGGCGATATTGTGGATACTTCGACGGCCAAAGAGGCGTTGCGCCAGTCCGGCGCGGATGGCGTGATGCTGGGGCGCGGCGTGCAAGGGCGGCCTTGGCTGCCTGCGGTGGTTGCGTCAGAAATCTATGGCACGGCGATGCCGGAAATCCCAAGCGCTGATGCGTTTATTCAAATGGTATCAGAGCATTACGACGCGATGCTCAGTTTCTACGGCACGCCTTTGGGCGTCAAAGTCGCGCGCAAACATTTGGGATGGTACATGGACGAAGCAGGCTGCGACAAGCCTTTGCGCACAGCAGTTTTCACGGCGAAAACACCGGCCGAGGTGCTGCGGCTTTTGCCCGACGCCTTGGGTGCGGGCCCTGAAAGGAGCGCGGCATGATGTCAGATTCAGCGCTCTGGGCCTCGCTGCCGATCCCGGCCATCATGGTCGACAAGCAGGACTGTATTCAGGATATCAACGGGGTGGCCGAAGTGTTCCTGAATGCCTCCGCCAAATCGATCAAAGGCACGCCAGTCTGGGATCGCATCGCAATTGATGCGCCGCTAGAGCAGGCCTTTGCACGAGCGCGAAAGCAGAATTCCTCGCTGTTTGTAAACGACGCGGACGTTGGCACCGGCAACGCGCCGCCCATGCAATGCAACCTTCAGATCGCGCCGATCCAAGGGTCCGACGGAGACATGTTGTTTCTATTTGAGCCTCAGGAGCTGGCAAGCCGTGTCTCCATTTCCGAGAGTGTGAAGAACGCCGCAAAATCCGCAATCGGCATGGCGGAAATGCTGGCGCATGAAATCAAGAACCCTCTGGCAGGGATCACCGGTGCGGCTCAGCTTTTGTCAATGAACCTCAAGCCCGAGGATCTGGAACTGACAGATCTGATTGTCGAGGAAAGCCGCCGCATCGTGAAGCTGCTGGAGCAGGTCGAGCAGTTCGGCAACCTCCAGCCCCCGGCCCATACTGCGGTGAATATCCACGACGTTCTGGACCGAGCGCGCCGCTCAGCGCTCTTGGGTTTTGGCGCGCATATGACCATCAAAGAGGAATACGACCCCTCGCTGCCCTTTGCATTGGGCGACAGCGATCAGCTCTTGCAGGTCATTTTAAACCTATTGAATAACGCCTCAGAAGCTGCTGGAAAATCAGGCACAATTCGCTTACGATCTTACTTTGAGCATAGCTTTAGATTGCGGCGCAATGACGGTTCCGGCCAGTCGCTGCCGCTTCAAATCGAGGTCATCGACGATGGCCCAGGACTGCCTCAGGACATCAAGGGAGACATCTTTGATCCCTTTGTCTCGGGGCGTGAAAACGGTACGGGGCTTGGCCTCGCGTTGGTGAGTAAAATTATCTCTGATCATGGGGGCTGGATCTCGGTGGATTCAGTGCCAGGCAAGACGATGTTCCGCATCTCTCTACCCCGCGCCCCTAAAAACCTCATTCCTGCGAAGGAGACTTAAGCCATGGATGGAACCGTCCTTGTTGCTGATGACGATCGTACGATTCGCACCGTGTTAACCCAGGCGCTGACGCGCGCGGGGTGTAAGGTGCATGCCACAAGCTCGCTGACCACGCTGATGCGTTGGGTGGGCGAGGGCAAAGGTGATGTGGTGATCACCGATGTGATGATGCCCGATGGCAATGGCCTGGAAATGCTGCCCAAGATTTCCGAGGATCGCCCACAGTTGCCGGTCATCGTGATTTCAGCGCAAAACACGATCATGACGGCTATTCAGGCAGCCGAGGCCGAGGCCTATGATTATCTGCCCAAACCGTTTGATTTGCCCGACCTGATGAAGCGTACAGCGAAGGCCCTGAGCGAAAAGCGCCGTGTCGCAGCTGCGCCGGCGGTTGATGAAAATGACCGTCCGGATGAGTTGCCTTTGGTGGGTCGCACGCCTGTCATGCAATCGCTCTATCGCTTGGTAGCGCGGGTGATGAATACAGATCTACCGGTTCTGATTTCAGGGGAGTCTGGCACGGGCAAGTCCCTGATTGCCAAGGAAATACACGACTTCTCTGATCGCCGCACGTTGCCGTTTATTACGGTCACGGCGTCTGATCTTACTGATCTGGAGGGGCCCGCGCGCGTTTTGGCACGTGCGAAGGGCGGCACGGTTGTGTTTGATGAGGTTTCTAACCTTGATAGCGAGACCCAAGCCCGTGTTGTGCGCATGATGGACAATCCCGGCGATCACAATCCGCGGTTTATGGCCACCAGTCAGGTTGATCTGATGAATGCAGTCGAAAAGGGCACCATGCGTCAGGACCTGTTCTATCGTCTGAACGGCGCCAATCTGGTTGTGCCATCGTTGCGCGAGCGGGTGGATGATATCCCGCTCTTGGTCGATTACTTCCTCGCGCGGCTGGAACGTGATGGCGCGTCGATGCGCGTGCTCTCAGAAGACGCGCGCGAGCTGTTCCGAGCCTATAGCTGGCCCGGTAACGTGCGCCAGCTTGAGAATGCGGTGAAGCGGCTTGTTCTGACCGCGCGGGGCGAAGAGATTTCCCAATCCGAGGCGGAAACCGTGCTGGGCACCCAGCCTGAGGCGGTGCCATTGCTGAGCGGTGGTGAGAGCGAAAAGCTGTCAGGTTCCGTTGCGCGCCATTTGAAACGGTATTTTGACCTTCATGGCAATATGCTGCCGCCCCCGGGGCTCTATGGCCGGATCCTGAAGGAAATCGAGCTACCGTTGATTGAAATCGCGCTGGATGCGACCGGTGGAAATCAGGCGAAATGCGCGGATCTTTTGGGGATCAACCGGAATACCCTGCGTAAGAAAATCACTGATCTCGATATTCACGTGACACGGCGCAGAAAGTTGATGTAAAACTGCCACAACGCGTGGCAAATCGGGCGCATTGCATCGGTTTGCCACTGAATGTGGGAGTGATGCGCTTGTCGATCACAGGATTTAGTGAGTGCGCCGCGTGGCGACTGGTGTAAACGCATCACATTGGATGCGCTTCTTGCGCCTGCGCCGACAGCGCCGTGCGCAGAATATTGCCACCTTTGGCGTGGTCGTTATGGGGCCAATCCTGGCCATCGCGACCTTCCTGATCTTCGGCCCCTTTGATCAGGGGGCCTCGACCACATCCCTGCGCGTCATTCTATTGACGGACCTTGTCTATGTGCTGGCGGTGGCGGCGCTTGTTCTGCAGCGCTTGGTACGGATCATCGCCTCGCGCCGGTCTCGGTCGGCGGGGTCAAGATTACACATGCGGCTGACGGGCGCTTTTGCGTCGATGGCGCTTGTGCCTGCTGTGACGGTGGCGATTTTTGCAGGACTAACGATCAATATCGGCCTTGAGGGCTGGTTTTCGGACCGTGTGAGCCGTGTGGTCGGCAATTCGGTGTCGGCGGCCCATGCTTATGAGGCCGAGCATATTCGCGATCTGGAAACTGATGTCTTTATCGTGGCTGATTTCCTCAACACGATAAAACGCTCTTCCGGCACGCTTTTCACCCGCGGAGACCTGCGCCAAATGCTGTCAGAGGCGCAGACCAGCATTCAGCGCGGATTGCGGGAGGCCTTTGTGGTGGATGGCACCGGCGAGCTTTTGGCGCGCGGGGATCGATCTTATCTTTTTGATTTCGAACGCCCCACAGATGCTCAAGTATCTGCCGCGCGCGATGAAGGCTTCATCATCATCCGCGATCTGGAACAAAATGAACTGCGCGCCTTGGTGCATTTGGACGCTTTCGTGGATCGCTATCTCTATGTCAGTCGCGAGGTCGACGGCGAGATCTTTGCCTTGCTGGACGAAACCCGCGAAACCGCGAACCTTTATACGCAGCTGGAGCAGGATCGGGGGCGGGTGCTGTTTGAATACGGTCTGATCTATATCGGCTTTGCGCTGATTTTGATTTTGGCGGCGATCTGGATGGGGCTTTGGTTTGCCGAACGCCTATCGCGTCCCGTCGGACGCCTGGCTAGCGCAGCGCAGCGGGTTGGGGCAGGTGATCTGGACGTGCAGGTCGTGGAAGAGGATGGCGACGATGAGATCGCCATGCTCGGGCGCTACTTCAACCAGATGACACGGCAACTTAAGGGCCAGCGTCAGACGCTTTTGGACAACACGTCTCAGATCGAACGCCGACAGCGGTTGTTTGATTCCGTGCTGAGCTCGGTCACCTCGGGCGTTGTGGGGCTAGACAATGACGGTCAGATCACCTTTGCCAACCGTTCGGCACAGCGATTGTTGCATTGGGACGGCTCCCATCGCGCGACACCTTTGGCCGTATCGATCCCCGAATTCACCGGGCTTTTTGACGAAATGCGGGACGGTGGCCAAGAGGTCGCTCAGCAGGAAATCAAGGTGATCCGGGGTGGGCAGCAGGAAAACCTTTTGGTACGTTTCGCCACGCGGAGGTCGGATCAAGGTGTGCTTGAGGGCTATGTTGTCGCCTTTGACGACGTCACCGATCTGGTCACGGCTCAGCGTATGGCGGCTTGGGGTGATGTGGCCCGTCGGATCGCCCATGAGATCAAAAATCCACTCACGCCAATCCAGCTCTCGGCTGAACGGATTAAGCGGAAATTCGCGCCAAAAGTGGGCGAAGACTCAGATAGTCTGATGTCGATGACCGATGTGATCGTGCGACAAACTGAAGATCTGCGTCGGATTGTCGACGAATTCAGCAAGTTTGCGCGGATGCCGCAACCTGAGCTTCGCGTGCATGACGTCGCACAAATTCTGCGCGATGCAGCGCTTTTGCAGGACGCGGGACAGCCAAATGTGCGCTTTGATCTAGGCATTCCAGAGGGCGTTTTACCGGCCAATATTGATGCGACAATGATCTCGCAGGCGCTGACGAATTTGATCAAAAATGCAGGCGAAGCCATTGAAAGTTATCAACAAAAAGATGCGCCAGAGGGCCTCGTTCCCGAAGTGCGTATCCACCTGGAGACCCAAGACGAGACCTGCATCATCCGCATCATGGACAATGGCATCGGCCTGCCGGCAGATCGCGCGCGCCTCTTTGAGCCATATGTCACCACACGCGACAAAGGCACCGGCCTGGGCCTTCCCATCGTTAAGAAAATCATCGAAGAACATGGGGGTACGCTGGCTTTGCTCGATGCGCCTGTGTTCGCGGGGAACGAACATTTCGGTGCGATGGCGGAAATCACATTGCCTGTTTTGCAGGCAGAGCACACAGAACCAACGGAACTAAAAGGGTGAACCCTATGGGAGACATTCTGATCGTCGATGATGAACGGGACATCCGGGAATTGATCTCGGATATTCTGAAGGACGAGGGATATAGCACACGGCTTGCGTCAAATTCCGACGAAGCGATGGAGGAGGTTACCTCTGACCAGCCCGCTTTGATGATCCTGGATATCTGGCTCAAGGACAGCAATATGGACGGGATTGATATCCTCAAGACCGTCAAACGCGATTATCCCGATGTGCCTATTGTGATCATCTCAGGCCATGGCAACATCGAGATCGCGGTGGCTGCGATCAAACAGGGGGCGTATGATTTCATCGAAAAGCCCTTCAACATCGACCAGCTCATGGTGGTTGTGCGCCGCGCGATGGAAACCAGCCGGTTGCGTCGCGAAAATTCCGAGCTCAAGCAACAGGACGGCAAACCCTCCGAGATGATCGGGGATTCTGCGGCCTTCCGCACGATGCTGGGCAATCTGGACAAGGTGACCAAATCCAATGGGCGTGTGATGCTGTCGGGCCCGTCTGGGTCGGGCAAAGAATTGGCCGCGCGGTTCATTCATCAGAACTCTCTGCGGGCGTCTGCGCCTTTCGTGACTGTGAATTGCGCGGGTGTCGAGCCGGACCGTGTGGAAGAGGTGCTCTTTGGCCGTGAAAGCCTTGAGCGTGGTGTTGAAGCGGGCCTCTTGGAGCAGGCCAACGGCGGCTCTGTCTATTTCGACGAGGTCGCGGATATGCCTTTGGGTACGCAGACCAAGATCCTGCGGGTTCTGGTCGACCAGAGCTTTACCCGCGTGGGCGGCAGCGACAAAACCAAAGTGGATCTGCGGGTGATTTCGTCAACCAGCAAGGATTTGGCCGAAGAGATCGAGGCCGAACGCTTCCGCGAAGAGCTTTATCACCGTCTGAACGTGGTTCCGATTGCCGTGCCGTCCTTGTCGGAACGCCGCGAAGATATTCCTGTCTTGGCCGAGTATTTCATCAATGGGTTCAATGAATCCCAAGGCCTGCCGCAACGCGAGCTGTCTGACGATGCGGTGGCCTTGATGCAGACGATGAGCTGGCCGGGCAATATCCGCCAACTCAAAAACCTGATCGAACGCGTCTTGATCCTTGGCGATGAGACCGGACCGATTGAGGCCCGGGAACTCCCGGGCGATGAGGGACCTGCGCAGGAAGAGGGCCGCGTGGTGCTGTCCGGTGCCTTGGCGACCATGCCGTTGCGTGAGGCGCGCGAGGCCTTTGAGCGTGAATACCTGCTCACGCAGATCAACCGTTTTGGCGGCAATATCAGCCGAACTGCGTCTTTTGTGGGCATGGAGCGCTCTGCGTTGCACCGCAAACTCAAGTCTCTGGGTGTTGTGACCAGCAATAAATCCGGGTCCCGCGTGGCCTCGGTCGAAGAGCTCGAAGGCTAGGCAGCTTTCCATCGGTTTTGACGTCAAACCCTCTTGGGGTTTGACGATTGCCGCGACTTCTGACACACCAAAGTTCAAGCAAGAGCGGAGACTTGGATGAAAGTCATCATTTGCGGTGCCGGGCAGGTGGGCTGGCAGATTGCGCGCCATCTGGCCAATGAACGCAATGACGTCACGGTGGTTGACAATAACGCAGACCTCGTGCGCCGGGCCACAGATGCTTTGGATGTTCAGGGCGTTGCGGGGTTCGCGAGCTATCCTGACATTCTGGAACGGGCAGGGGCGCGGGATGCGGATATGATCATCGCGGCCACCCATTCCGACGAGGTCAATATGGTGACCTGTCAGGTGGCCCATTCGGTCTTTGAGGTGCCTCGTAAAATCGCGCGGCTGCGCTCGCAAAGCTATCTGGATGCGATTTACTCCGACCTTTACCGTCGCGATCACATGCCGATTGAGGTGGTGATCAGCCCGGAACGAGAGGTCGCGGATGCGGCGTTGAAACGTCTGTCGGCGGCGGCAACCTTTGACACGGAGTTCTTTCTGGACGGAAAGTTACAGCTGATCGGCATCACGCTGGACGAAGACTGCCCGGTCGTAAACACGCCTCTGCGCCAATTGTCTGATCTGTTTTCCACCCTACGCGCCGTGGTTGTCGGCGTGCGCCGCGAAGGCACGCTCTTTGCGCCAGAACCGGGTGATCAGCTTTTCGTGGGCGACGACTGCTATGTCATGGTCAACACCGAAGACTTTAGCCGTGCCTTGGAGATATTTGGAAAACAACAACAAAAACAAGAGCGCGTTGTTCTGATCGGGGGCGGGAACGTCGGCCGGATGGTGGCGCAAAAGCTCGAAGATCTGCCGGGTCGCGCCATCCGTGCCAAGATGATCGAGCGGGATCGCAAGATCGCCGAACGCTCGGCCGAAGCGCTGGAACGCACGATTGTTCTGAACGGAGACGGTCTGGACGCGAGCCTTCTGCAAGAGGCGGGCGCAACCCGTGCCGACGCGGTTCTGGCGGTCACAGACGACGACAAAACCAACATCCTCGGGGCCGTTCGCGCGAAGTCCATGGGCTGTAAGCTGGCGGTGGCTTTGATCAACGACCCGACCTTGGTGCCACTTATGACGCCTCTGGGGATCGACGCCTATATCAACCCGCGGGCAACCACCGTCTCGTCGATCCTGCGCCACATCCGCCACGGGCGCGTGCGCGATGTTTACTCGCTCGGGGACGCTGAGGCCGAAATCATCGAAGCCGAGGTGCTCTCGACCTCTCCCATCGCTGGCAAACAGATCCGAGACATTGATTTCCCCGAAGGCGTGCTGATCGGCGGGATCAAACAAGGCGACCAAATCATCAAGCCCAACGGCGGCACACGGGTGAATGAAGGCGATGTCATTGCGCTCTTCTCGCTCAGTCAGGACGTCGGACAGGTTGAAAGCCTGTTGCAGGTCTCGATCGACTATTTCTAGAACACCATGTGGTCGCGCCTGACATCTCAAACACTGTTGCTCCAGTTTCTCTGGCTGGCGGGTGTCAGCATGTTTGTGCCAGCGCTATTTGCCGGGGTGACTGGCGATTTTCTGACCGGACGGACGTTCCTCTATAGTGGCATCCTCACGCTGATCTTTGCGACTTTGGTGACGATTGCCACGCAGGACACGCCGAGCGCGCGGATGGGAACGTTGCAACAATCGCTTTTCGCTCTTTTCGCAGCCCTTACGATCCTGCCTGCGATCCTCGCGATCCCCTTTGCTGAGTCCTTGCAAACAACAAGCTTTGTGAACGCCTACCTCGAAATGGTGTCAGCCCTAACGACCACTGGGCTTGACCTGTGGGAGGATCCTGCGCGTCTGCCGGATGCACTTCATCTTTGGCGCGGTATGGTGGCTTGGTCCGGAGGCCTCATGATGTGGATCGCAGCGGTCGCGGTCTTTGCCCCGCTCAGTCTCGGCGGCTTTGAGGTCACCGCGCGCAGTGGCTTTGCCGATCACACCCGCGGCACGCCCGCGGCGGCCCAGATCGATCCGGCCCGTCGCTGGAAACGCGCCGCGCGTATGCTGACGCCAATCTATGCGGGACTGACCTTTGCGCTGTGGATCATGCTGGCGGTTATGGGCGACGCGCCCCTGGCTGCCCTCATACACGCCATGTCTGTCATGTCCACCAGCGGCATTTCCCAGATCGGCGGCATCGAGAACGCGCAATCAGGCCTCGGCGGAGAGATCGTGATCTTTCTCTTCCTGCTATTTGCCCTGTCTCGTCAGACCTTTAGCGCCGATATCGGTGCCACCAGTCGCGATCAGATCTGGCAAGATCCAGAGTTCCGTTTCGGCGTCATGTTCGTCTTTGCCATTCCGCTTTTGCTGTTCCTGCGCCATTGGCTGGGGGCCTTTGAGGTCAACGAAGAAGAGAACATCTTTGCCGCGCTCCGAGCGCTATGGGGCGCGATTTTCACTGTGCTTTCGTTCATGACCACTACCGGCTTTCAAAGCGTAGACTGGCAGACCTCACAAAGCTGGTCTGGCCTTGGGACACCCGGCGTTCTCTTGATGGGTTTGGCCGTGATCGGCGGGGGCGTTGCGACCACGGCGGGTGGCGTCAAACTCTTGCGTGTATTTGCGCTCTACCTGCAGGGCTTGCGCGAGATGGAGCGCTTGGTGCATCCCAATTCGGTCAGCGGCTCGGGCCGTCGCGACCGGCGTATTCGCCGCAAAGGTGCGGTGATTGCCTGGGTGTTTTTCATGCTCTTTGCGCTGTCTCTGACAGTCGTCACCTTCTTGCTGACATTTGCCGGATCCAGCTTTGAAGAGGCAGTGCTCTTGGCAGTCTCAACCCTCTCAACAACTGGGCCATTGGTGCAAGCAGCAGCGGAAAACCCGGTAGAGCTTCTGTCGCTCAGTCTGGCCGGAAAGCTTATTTTATGTGCATCTATGGTCACGGGCCGCCTTGAGACCCTCGTGATCATCGCGCTTTTGACGCCCGATCTGTGGCGGAACTAGGAAATTAAGCCAAACATTCCGCGAAATGGGCGTTTTAGGGGGTAGAAACTTACGTCACGGCGTTTCATACTTGGCTTTGGAAGCGTTGCACGCGCAGCAAGCAAAAACAAAAAAGGCGACTTACGATGGCTTCGGATCGGCAAAACCTGCAGGACGCATTTCTTAATCACGTCCGTAAAACAAAGGTCCCGGTAACGATCTTCTTGATCAACGGTGTGAAACTGCAAGGTGTGATCACCTGGTTTGACAATTTCTGCGTGCTTCTGCGCCGCGATGGTCAAAGCCAGCTGGTCTATAAACACGCGATTTCCACGATCATGCCGGCACAGCCAATTAGCCTTTATGAGGGTGAAGACGCCCAGTGATGGAGCATGACACCCGCATCACCCGAGCCTGGGTGGTGCGACCAGAAGTCAAATCCCCGGATGCAAAACGTGACGCCTCTTCTGCTTTGGAAGAGGCGGTTTCACTTGCGGCGGCCCTGCCCAATATCGAGGTAATGGGTTCTGATGTGGTGCGGCTGGCGAAAATCCAGCCAGGAACGCTATTTGGTACGGGTAAGATCGAAGAGCTGCACGATCGGTTCCATGCCGAGAAAATCGACCTTCTTCTGATTGATGGTCCGGTCACGCCGGTGCAACAGCGCAATCTAGAGAAGGCGCTTGAGGCAAAGATCCTTGATCGGACTGGTTTGATCCTTGAAATCTTCTCGGATCGCGCCCGCACCCGCGAAGGTGTGTTGCAGGTCGAGATGGCGGCGCTGTCTTATCAGCGGACACGACTGGTGCGCGCCTGGACCCACCTGGAACGCCAAAGGGGTGGTCTTGGCTTTGTCGGCGGTCCCGGTGAAACCCAGATCGAGGCCGACCGTCGTGCGATTGACGAACAACTCGTGCGCTTGCGTCGGCAATTGGCCAAGGTCGTGAAAACCCGCGAGCTCCATCGCGGGGCGCGTGCCAAGGTGCCATATCCAATCGTCGCGCTTGTTGGCTATACGAACGCCGGAAAATCTACTCTTTTCAACCGGGTAACCGGCGCCGAGGTCATGGCGAAAGACATGCTTTTCGCCACGCTCGACCCCACGATGCGGCGTCTTGAGCTGACCGACGGCCCCGAAGTAATCCTGTCTGACACGGTGGGTTTCATCTCGGACCTGCCGACCGAGCTCGTCGCAGCCTTCCGCGCAACGCTCGAAGAAGTCCTTGCCGCCGACCTGATCCTGCATGTGCGCGATATCAGCCATGCGGAGACGGACAATCAGGCCGAAGATGTCGCCAAGATCCTCACATCCCTTGGCGTGGATGAAAACATCCCGCAGCTCGAAGTCTGGAACAAAATCGACCAGATGGAAGCAGACGAAATCGCCGCCTCGCAAGCACGCTCCGAACGCAGCGACGACATCTTTGCAATTTCGGCCATCACCGGTGAAGGCATCGACCCGCTCCTCGCAGAGATCGCCGAGCGTCTGCAGGGCGAGCATAGCATCGAGGAGCTGTCCCTGCCGTTTTCAGCAGGCAAAGAACGCGCCTGGCTCTTTGCCGAAGGCGTGATTGAGAGCGAGGCTCAAACCGACGACGGCTTTGACATCACAGTCAAATGGACCCCTAAACAGGCCGCACAGTTCAAGAAACTATAAGGTTTTCTCTTGCCCTAAATACCCCGGGGGGAGGCGGAATTTCGTGAAAATTCCGACGGGGGGCAGAGCCCCCCGATAGCATCACGGCAAAAGTGTCGTAACGCCAACCGCCGCCGCGCGGGCCAGACCTTCGTCCAAAGACATCGGGATATACTCTCCACGCCGCCAAAGTTGGGCCAGATCGTCGTAGTATCGGCTCAGGGGATGCCCAGACTGGCCCGTTGAAATCACAAAAACCGAGGAATCCGGATCCGCGAAATCATAGACGCCGCGATAACCCGCTGCGTGGACATTGTGGAACGGATCATCTCCTTCGCCAGACGTACGCCCGCGCTGCAACGTGTTGTCTCCGCCACTAGTGGACTGGCGGATGTTGACGAAGGTCCGCAGCAGGGGAACCTCGCCCAGAACCGGGTGATCATGGGTCGCCTGATGCGCATCGCCCCAACGCAGGCTTTCAAAGTTGTCGCCATATCGCTCGTTGATCCAGATGATCGCATCATCCAAGGCCATGCGGGCCACGTCCGTGCAGGTCTCAATCGGAGCGCTCTGGATCACGTCGCACCATGCGCTCGCGCCATCTACATCACGGAAGACGCGTTCGATAAAGAGTGGCTCTACGTGTTTGAATTCGCTGATCAAAGGTCCAAGTTCGTCCTTGGCCAACCGATCCTGAAGGGCGCGCATCCAGGCCGCATAGATCAGAGGCTCCGGCAAATGTTCGTTCATCTCGCCGTTCCAATTGGCCAAGAGATCAAGCGCCTCTTTGCGTTGGCGTTCCTGAGTGCCTTGCGCAGTGGTGCCTGCGGTAAACCACAGATCCGCCGCGACCAAAGGCAGCAAAGAGCGCGCGGTCACGCTGACCGTGTCCAATTGAGCCTCGATAAAACTGTCGCGCGTATGAACCGCACGGCCCTGCATCAAACGCTGCCAGCGTTGCACGCGTTGGCTGTCGCCCCACACGAATGACACGTGCAATGGAAAGGCGCGATCCACGGTTTTGTTGTTCGTGTTACCGAGAATGCCGCCGACAGGTGCCACAAATTCCGGATTGCTGGAATAGGGCAGGCGACCTTGCCAACGGTTCTCGACCTTGGACCCAAGGCTCGGCAAGCGCCCCTGACTTTGATGGCGGGCAGACCGACGTGGCAGGGCTCCGATCACCTTCATGGCGATGGTGTCGCTGTCCACCAGCGTCAGGTTTTGCGCCGGTGCCAGAAATGCCTCGCTATTGCGGATCGCTTCGCGCACGTCTTGGGCAAACATCAAATCGATCGCCGCGTTCATCGAGGTGTCCGCAGGGCTTAGCACCGTCCAGCTGACCGCCGCGACATGGCCTTTTGGCGTCACAGTGCCCAGATCGAAATTGCTTGCGGGNAAGACGGGTCCATTATCCGTCCAGCGCAGGGTCAGGGTGATNGGTTCCTGCTCAGAGACTTTGATGATCGTCTTGCGTGTCACAAAGTCCTGATAGCCATTCGGTCCCAGATATTGATCCGGATTGTTCGGGTTGATTTCTTCGATAAAGACATCTTGATCATCCACATTGGCCGATGTCAGCCCCCATCCCAATTGCGCGCTGCGGCCGGTCAGGATCGCAGGGATCCCGGGAATGGTCCCACCGATCACGCCGCCTGAGGACAGCTCTAGCCGTGCCAGATACCAAATGGCCGGAGCTGTCAGCCCGAGGTGGGGATCATTGGCCATGAGCGTGCCGCCCGAGGCAGATCGTGCCGGTGCAGCGGCCCAGGCGTTTGACGCGCCAGCAAGGCCGCGTTCTGGAAACGGCGATAGTGGGTGCGATTTAAGATCTGCGGTCTGAATGTACTTTGGAACACCCGGCACCAGCTGCGCAAATTCAGGCAGGTCCGCCACGCCCTTTCCCGGATGATCGGGCAGGATGTCTTTCAGGCGGGTTTCATCGCTCAGAGCCAAGGATACGCGGGCGCGCAGGACTTCCTCGTCCAGATGTCCGGCCAGTTGCAAAGACATAAGCTTCTGAATCGAAATGGAATCTGCGACGCGCCAAGGGGCAATCGGTGCGTTGAAAATGAACATCTCTGGTGCGCCGCGCCCAAGTGACTCTTCATTCACTTCGGAGATCCGGGCGTTCACGCCATTGGCGTAAGCCGTCATCAAGACCCGTGAGCGCTCTGACAGAGACTCCACAGAGCTTACCGCCAGCGTATAGATCCCAAGCCGGCGCAACAGCTTGTCGACATCCAGCGTTTGCGCGCCAAAGACTTCGGACAAACGCCCCTGTGCCGTGCGCCGCATCGTGGTCATCTGCCACAGACGGTCTTGGGCGTGGGCGTATCCCAGTGCAAAGAACACATCCGGATCCGTCTCACCAAAGATATGCGGGACATTGGCGTTGTTGCGCACAATTTCCACGGGGGCCGAGACATAGCCCGTCTGCAATTCCTTGTCATAGTCAGGCAAAGAGCGGGACGCGAAATAATAGACCAAAGCGCCAAAGGCGAAGATCAGAATGAAGGTCGCGGTTGTCAGGCGGAACAGCCACTTAAATATTCTTGTCATTGCGCGTCTCTATTGGGTCTTGCTTTGGTATTTGCTCTTGCGCTTGGGCCTTTGTCGCGGGCACACATGCAGACAGACATTACGACGAATTTGCGAGGGGGAAAAGCGATGACACGCGTGGCATTTTTGGGACTTGGCGTCATGGGCTATCCAATGGCGGGGCACCTTAAATCTAAGGGGTTTGAGGTGGTGGTTTATAACCGTACTGCCGCAAAAGCCGAGGCCTGGGTGAAGGAACACGGTGGCGAAATGGCGCTTACGCCCGCAGGTGCAGCAGAAGGTGCCGATTTTGTCATGGCCTGCGTTGGCAATGACGACGACTTGCGTCAGGTCTGTGTCGGCGAGGGCGGGGCCTTTGCAGCGATGAAAGACGGCGCGATCTTTGTGGATCACACGACGGTATCGGCCAAAGTCACGCGCGAGCTTTATGAGGCGGCGGGTGCCGCTGGTCTTGGCTTTGTCGACGCACCGATTTCAGGCGGTCAGGCGGGGGCCGAGAACGGGGTTTTGTCCATCATGTGCGGTGGTGATGCAGACACTTACACCAAGGCCGAGCCTGTCATGGAGTCCTACGCGCGCATCTGTCGTCGTATTGGCGAGAGTGGTGCGGGTCAGTTGACCAAGATGTGCAACCAGATCGCTATTGCCGGTGTGGTTCAGGGCCTGTCTGAGGCGCTGCATTTTGCTGAGAAAGCTGGTTTGGACGGCGCGGCGGTTGTTGAGGTGATTTCACAGGGTGCAGCGGGGTCTTGGCAGATGTCCAACCGCTACGAGACGATGATTGCAGACCACTTTGAGCACGGATTTGCGGTGGACTGGATGCGCAAGGATCTGGGTATTTGTTTGGACACAGCGGATGAAACTGGCGCGAGCCTGCCGGTGACGGCTTTGGTTGATCAGTTCTATAAGGACGTTCAGAAACTGGGCGGTGGGCGGTGGGATACATCCAGCCTTATCAAACGTTTACGGGCGCTCGACTGATCCGAGCACGCATCAATTAACATCCGCACATGGTTCCAATAGGGCGTGCCTGTCTTGTCTTGGTCGTTTAGCAAGGCCTGAACAGGCGCGCCATGTCCGCGCCGCGCGCAGACCATCGTACGCAACGGGGCTTCGGCCTGACGCGCGGCCTTCTCTATCAGTGCTGTGTTTTGAGGCCGGATAATGCGATCCATGGTGCTGTGCAGCATGAGGCTCGGGACGCCGTTGGGCGAGAGAGACCAGGGTTGCACCATGGCTGCGCCCAATCCGAGGACTGCGTCGGGCCGGCATGTCGTTGGAAGGTTCTCGGGCGGATAGGCCAAAGACAGCGCAGCGATCCCGCCCGCCGAAATGCCAACCACAAACACGCTGCTTGTCGCGATATCCCAGTCTGAGCTTCGCGATTTCATGAAGTCGACCGCCGCGCCAAGGTCTAAACGCGCGGCTTCAAAGGCGGGGCCCATCAGTCGTTTGGATGTAGTGAGCCCGCTCTCGACAGAGCGCTTTCGGTTAGCACGAATGGCTTTTCTGTGGGGAAGTTCAAAGGTTTCGAGTGGGGTATTCAAGCGATATGTGACGGAAGCAAAAGCATATCCGTCACGGGTAAACCGCCGCGCGAGAGGCAAAACCTCTGCTGAGGATCGCGAGCCTTTTTGAAAGCCGCCGCCATGGGCAAAGACCACGGTGGCCTGCGGGGTGCGGTATGGCAAATACAAATCGAGCGCCAGGTTTTCAGCCGGGCGCTCGACGTAGGTGATATTTTCGATGATCCGCATCGGCGGAATTTACGGGATGATCCGCGTGTATTTCGATCCCTCAAGCGTCGCGCCAATACGGGCTCCGGCACGCCCAAAGACAACCGCCAGAACCGGGCTGCGCAGGGTCGTTGTGTCGGTCGCCAAAGAGTCACCCTGATCTGAAATCACATATTCCAGATCGCCACCCGCAGCCCAACCGCGCGAGCTTTGGAAATCTTGCAGCGCGCCTTCGGTCATGAAGAACAACACATGGGCAAATTGCTGGGCACCGATCTGGAAGCCAAAGTTCGCGCGCGTTGTGGAATAGTAATCCACAACCTCGTCATTCACCTTCAGAGCACCGCGCCCATAGCCGCCACCAAACCCAAGACCCGCTTCGGTGATCAATGGCATAACCAGCATACCGGCCGCTTTATCGGCGAGGTCGATCGTGTTGGGGTACTCGTCGTACATATAGTTCAGCGTCGCCTCAACGCGCGCGTTGATCGTGTCAGACCCGCGGCTGTTGACGCCATTTCCGCACGCCGTCGCCATGGTCACGCTGGCCATGGCCGCAAGGATGAGGGCACGTCTCTTGATCGTTTTCATCTGTTTGCCTGTTCTTATCACTGTCGATTTGCGCCACAATATAGACCCATCGACCCGCATTGTCACCCAAGATAGAGCGCGTTCGGCGCTTTAGCGCCCAAGGAGACCTTTGGCGATGAGCGGCGCGAAATAGGTCAGAATTCCATCACATCCAGCGCGTTTGAAGGCCATTAGGCTTTCGACCATGGCCTTGTCCCCATCAATCCAGCCGTTTTGCGCGGCCGCCTGGATCATCGCGTATTCGCCAGAGACCTGATAGGCGAAGGTCGGCACGCCAAAGCTGTCTTTCACGCGGCGGCAGATATCCAGATAGGGCATGCCGGGTTTGACCATCACCATATCCGCGCCTTCCATCAGGTCACGTTCGACCATCCGCAGCGCCTCATCGGAATTGGCGGGATCCATTTGATAAGTCTTCTTGTCACCTTTCAAAGCGCCGGACGCGCCAACCGCATCGCGGAAGGGACCATAAAAGGCGCTGGCATATTTCGCGGAATAGGACATTAGCGCCACATCCTTATGGCCCGCGCCTTCCAATGCGCTGCGCAACGCGCCGATGCGGCCGTCCATCATGTCCGAAGGTCCGATGATATCAACACCCGCCTCAGCTTGGCTAAGCGCCTGTTTCACAAGGGCTTCGATGGTTTCATCGTTGGCCACATAGCCGTCGATCACAAACCCATCCTGACCGGTGTCGCTGTATGGGTCGAGCGCCACATCCGTCATGATCGCGATCTCTGGCACGGCCTCTTTGATGGCGCGCGTTGCGCGGTTAGAGAGGTTTTCGGGGTTCCAGGCTTCGGCGCAATCAGAGGTACGCTTGTCGCCCTCGGTGTAAGGAAAGAGGCAGATCACAGGGATACCCAGATCTGCGGCTTCTTTCGCAGCCTCGACAATCCGGTCAACCGAGCGACGCATCACGCCAGGCATAGAAGGCACGGGCTCTTCGATGTTCTCGCCTTCGCGCACAAAGACCGGCCAGATCAAATCGCCAACACTCAGCGTGGTTTCCTGCACCAAGGACCGCAGGGCGGGCGTATTCCTAAGACGTCGCGGACGCGCAGCGGGAAAAGGGGCGATTGTCGGTTTCATATAAGCCTCATTCTTTGTAGAAAACGGGGTGCCATGGAATTTGCTGCGCGACAAGGGTAGGAATTGCCGCGCACCGAGGATATGGATCATCAAAACCAATTAAGGACGCGCTGCGTGGACCTGCATACTTCTATTATCGAGCTTATCGACCTGCGCAGTTTTTCCAACCTCTGGTTCTGGATTATGCTCGCGCTTTTGTGGTCGTCAGCTAGCCATTGGGTTCTGGGCATTCCCTATGATCTTGTGCTGCGTGCAAGGCGTCGCGGCGGGCAGCATGAGCTTGATCTGGCGGATATGGTGCGCATCAATGTCGGACGGCTTTTGTATATCAGCCGGTCCTCTGGCCTTGCGATGCTAACCTTTGGATGTTTCATTCTGAGTTCGCTGGCGGTGGTCGGGTTTTACTATCGCTACGAATTCGCCCAGGCGGTGTTTCTGATCCTGTTCCCTATGTCGATCATTGGCCTTTTGTCGCTCTCCACTGCGCGCGCCCTTGAGGTCGAGGATATGGACCGCGAGATGCTTTATAAACGCCTGGCGCGGCATCGGATTTATGTGCAACTCATTGGGATGTTGTCGATTTTCGTGACATCCCTTTGGGGCATGTATCAGAACTTCCAACTCTCGCCGCTGAACTGACGGGGCTGACATGACGACACAACATCACGTCACCGTCGGTGGCGCGCCCGAAGGGTTCGACGCCAAGTTGATCCTCGAGGAAATGGAGCGCTCGGGCGGTCCGGTTCTGCATATCGCGCGCGACGACAAGCGATTGGCGGCAATGCAGGCGGCGTTGGCCTTTTTTGGGCCTGATGTGCCCGTCGTGGTGTTTCCGGGCTGGGATTGTTTGCCCTACGACCGCGTGTCGCCAAACGCAGATATCGCGGCGGCGCGGATGGCGACTTTGGCGAGTTTGGTGCATGGGGTGCCCAAGCAGTTCGTCCTGTTGACCACGCTGAATGCGGCCACGCAACGGATTCCGGCGCGCGAGGTTCTAAAAGACGCAGCTTTCCGCGCGCAGGTGAATTATCAGGTCAACGAAAAGGACTTGCGCGAGTTTTTAGTACGCATGGGCTTTACCCAAGCGCCCACGGTGATGGAGCCCGGAGACTACGCGATCCGAGGTGGCATCATCGATATCTATCCTCCGGGCGAGGGCGGGCCGGTGCGCCTTGATCTCTTCGGAGACGTTCTGGACGGCGCCCGCCGGTTTGATCCTGTGTCACAGCGCACGACGGAAACGCTGGATCTGGTAGAACTGGCGCCTGTGTCTGAGGTCATTCTGGATGAAGCGGCGATCACGCGGTTTCGGCAGAATTATCGAATCGAATTTGGGGCGGCAGGCACGGATGATCCTCTCTATGAGGCTGTGTCTGCGGGGCGCAAACATCAAGGGATCGAGCATTGGCTACCGTTCTTTCATGAGCGGCTTGAAACGCTCTTTGACTATTTGCCTGAGGCGTCAATCAGCGTGGATGATCAATGCGAGCCGTCGCGATTGGCGCGCTGGGACTCGGTTAAGGATCAGTACGAAACACGCGCCCATGCTCTGACGCAAAAGAACCGGTTGGACACGGTCTATAAGCCTGTGCCGGCAGAGCTGCTCTATATGGACGATGCAGCGTGGCACGAGGCCGTTGGCGCGCGTCGGGTTTTGAATTTCAAGCCGCTCCCACAGGCCTCGGGGCCTGGCGCGATTGACAAGATGGCGCGGATAGGGCGGAATTTCTCGCCAGAGCGTCAGTTGGAAAATGTAAGCCTTTTCAGTGCGCTTGCGGATCATATTAATGCGAAACTTCACAATGGGCCGGTTGTCGTTGCGTCCTATTCCGACGGTGCGCGGGAACGTCTGAGCGGGTTGATCGAGGATGAAGGTCTCGCCGAGACCATCGCCATCAAAGACGCCAAAGCCATCGGGAAATCCGGGCTGTATTTGGCGGTTTGGGCGCTGGAGAGCGGCTTTGAAGCGCCCGGACTGACGGTGATTTCCGAGCAAGACGTGCTGGGCGACCGCTTGATCCGTGCGCCCAAGAAACGGCGTAAGGCCGAGAATTTCCTGACCGAGACACAGTCTCTCAGCCCCGGTGATCTGGTCGTGCATGTGGATCACGGGATCGGCCGCTATCACGGGCTCGAGGTGATCACGG
Source organism: Cognatishimia sp. (assembly GCA_013215215.1). Classification (GTDB taxonomy): domain Bacteria; phylum Pseudomonadota; class Alphaproteobacteria; order Rhodobacterales; family Rhodobacteraceae; genus Cognatishimia. The sequence goes on from JABSOU010000005.1 coordinate 39,279, forward strand.
CGGCGGGCGCGGCGCATGAATGCATCAGCCTTGAATATGCCGAGAAGGCCAAGCTCTATCTGCCTGTCGAGAACATCGAGCTTTTGTCGAAATACGGCCATGACGAAGGGCTTTTGGACCGTCTTGGCGGCGGGGCCTGGCAAGCGAAGAAGGCCAAACTGAAAGAGCGCATCCGCGAAATGGCGGATAAGCTCATTCGCGTGGCCGCCGAGCGTGCTTTGCGCAAAGCGCCCATGCTCGAGGCACCGCACCACGCTTGGGAGGCCTTTTCCGCGCGCTTCCCTTATAGCGAGACAGAGGACCAGCTGAGCGCCATTGGCGATGTGATGGAGGATCTGGCGTCGGGTCTACCCATGGATCGTTTGGTCTGTGGGGACGTGGGCTTCGGCAAAACCGAAGTCGCCATGCGCGCGGCCTTTGCGGCGGCGATGTCAGGCGTGCAAGTTGCCGTAATCGCGCCGACGACTTTGCTGGCACGCCAGCACCTCAAGAGTTTTTCCGAACGTTTCCGAGGTTTCCCCTTGGAAGTGCGTGGGCTGTCGCGGTTTGTGTCCGCCAAAGAGGCGGAAAAGACCCGCGATGGCATGTCGCGTGGGACTGTCGATATCGTGGTTGGCACCCATGCGTTACTGGCCAAAAACGTTAAATTTCAGAACCTTGGCCTGTTGATCGTCGACGAAGAACAGCATTTCGGGGTGGCCCATAAAGAACGTCTGAAGCAACTGCGTTCTGACGTTCACGTGCTGACACTGACCGCGACGCCGATCCCTCGGACGCTGCAACTCAGCCTCTCTGGCGTGCGCGATCTATCGATCATCGGCACGCCGCCGGTCGACCGTCTGGCGATCCGCACCTATGTCAGCGAGTTTGACGGAGTGACGATCCGCGAGGCGTTGTTGCGCGAACATTATCGAGGCGGGCAGTCCTTTTACGTGGTGCCTCGGATTTCTGATCTTCCTGAGATTGAGGAATTCCTGAAGGTACAGTTGCCTGAACTGACCTATGTGGTCGCCCACGGCCAAATGGCCGCCGGAGAGCTCGATGATCGTATGAACGCTTTCTACGACGGCAAATACGATGTGTTACTGGCGACAACGATTGTGGAATCGGGTCTCGATATTCCGACGGCCAACACAATGGTCGTGCATCGCGCCGATATGTTTGGCCTGAGCCAGCTCTATCAGATCCGAGGCCGTGTGGGGCGCTCCAAGACCCGCGCTTATGCCTATCTGACGACGAAACCGCGCAAGCCTCTGACGCCAGCGGCTGAGAAACGGCTGCGCGTTCTGGGATCGCTCGACACGCTCGGGGCCGGATTTACGCTGGCTTCTCAAGACCTTGATATCCGTGGGGCAGGTAACCTCTTGGGTGAGGAGCAGTCCGGCCAGATGCGCGATGTGGGCTATGAGCTGTACCAATCCATGCTCGAAGAGGCGATTGCCAAGATCCGCGCGGGCGAGATGGAAGGCCTGTCTGAGGTCGACGATCAATGGGCGCCGCAGATCAATCTGGGCGTGCCGGTTTTGATCCCAGAGGATTACGTGCCGGATCTGGATGTACGTCTGGGGCTTTATCGTCGTCTGTCGAGCCTCACCAATAAGGTCGAACTCGAAGGCTTTGCGGCGGAACTTATCGACCGGTTTGGTAAGCTGCCGAATGAGGTGAACACGCTCTTGCTGGTCGTGCGCATCAAGGCGATGTGTAAACGGGCAGGGATCGCCAAACTGGACGGCGGGCCGAAGGGCGCGACCATTCAGTTCCACAACGACAAGTTCGCGTCGCCTGAAGGGCTTGTGTCGTTTATTCAGGACCAGCGCGGCTTGGCGAAGATCAAAGACAACAAGATCGTTGTCCGCCGAGACTGGAAAAACAACCGCGACAAGATCCGTGGCGCCTTTGAAATCGCGCGGGATTTGGCGGTTAAGGCGAAGCCTAAAAAGAAGGCTTAGGCTTCATCCGCGGGCCTCGGACCTAACTTGAGCATCAAAGCGTAACTGACTGCCAATCCTATGAAAGTTCCAATCAGAACCGCACGCGGTGTGCCGTCAAAGGCCAGCCCGATTGGGATCGCGAGGGCTGCTGCGAGGATCGTGGAAATGGCCCCGTTTACCGAGGCCGCGAGGCCTGCGATATGGCCCATGGGTTCCATCGACAGCGCCGTGAGATTTGGGAAAACAAAGCTCATCGAGAACATGAAGGATGTGGAGTAGATAAAGAACATCCAAATCGTCATGTTTCCGGTCAGCAACAAAGCGAGCATCAGGATGGTCATGATCAGATGGCCCAAAACTGCGGATTTCACCAGCAATCGCATGCCATAGCGCAGCACCAACCTTCCGTTCAAGAAATTGCCGGGAATGGCCAAAAGGGCCGAGCCTGCGAACCAATATGGGAAGGTCTCGGCGGCATCAAAACTTTCCGCATAGATCGGCTGCACGGATGAAATCAGCGCAAACAGCCCCGCGAAGGTCAACGTCAGGACGGTGACGGAAAAGCGAAAGACACGGTTTGAGAGGCATTCAACAACCGCATTCCCCATGGCATGGGCCGATATGGGCACTCGTTTCTCACGCAGCAGCGTTTCGGGCTGACGCGTGGCCAGCCATGTGGCGATGACCACGGCAAAAAGCACAAAAGCGATGAAAATCGCGCGCCAGTCGAAGGCAATCATGATCTGTTGACCGATCAGGGGTGCCACGGCTGGGACAAGTACAAAGATCATCATCGAGTAAGAGCTGATCGAGGCCATGCGTTCGCCGCTGTAGAGGTCTCTCACCATAGCCAATGCGGCAATGCGTGGCCCCGCGACCGCGAGGCCCTGGATCAACCTTCCCATAAGAACGGACTCAAGGTTGCCAGCCGTCGCCGCCATGATCGCGCCTATGGTGTAAAGGGCGTAACCACCTAGAATTACAGGCTTTCTACCAAAGGCGTCCGACAAAGGTCCTGCAAAAAACGTGCCGATGCCCATGCCCAAAACAAAGATCCCGACCACCAAAGTGGCGCGCTCTGGGTCAGCGGGGCTGAGTTCCTCGCCCATGACGGTCAATGCGGGCAGCATGGCGTCGATGGAAAAGGCGATGGTGGCGAAAAGCATTGCGGTCAACGCAATGAATTCCAATTCCGACAAGCGGCGTTGGTCAGTCACGGGGCGATCCTTTGGTTGGCGACCGCGCCCTTGCAAAATCGTGCAACTCGACGCGTCGATGGGGCTAGACTACCCTAAAGATGCGTCGATGCAACCCATTCGTGTGACCTGAGATTATTCGGCACCCTCGGCCTGCTCGCGCAGTTCTTTGATCACCTTCTGCCACAGTTCTGGCGGCTGAGCACCCGGGACCGCATGGCGGCTGCCGACAATGAAGGTCGGGACGGAATTTACGCCCATTTCACGACTGTGGACGTCCCGATCACGGATGCTTTGCTTGTCTTCGTCGCTTTTGAGCAGACGTGTTACGACAGCAGCATCCATTCCGGCGTGATCGGCAATGTCTGCGAGGGTTTCGATGTCACCGATATCGCGGCCTTCTTTGAAATAGGCTAAAAACAGAGCGTCCACGACGTCGTTTTGCCTGCCTTCAATGCCCGCCCAATGGATCAAACGATGCGCATTCACTGTGTTCGGCGTTTTCTGGATCGCAGCAAAGTCGATCTCGATCCCCGCGTCCTCGGCATGTTGCGCGATTTGGCCATAGACCCGCACGGCACCTTCTTTGCCGCCGAATTTGTTTTCCAAATAGGTGCGCCGATCCATGCCATCTTCGGGCATGTCAGGGTTCAGCTGAAACGGGTGCCATTCGATCACAAAGGGATGGTCTTCTTCGGCCGCAAGTGCCTTATCCAAATGAGTTTTCCCGATATAGCACCAAGGGCAAATCGGATCGGATAGGACATCAAGTTTTATTGGTGCGGTCATTTTGGGCCTCAAAGGTTTGGCGCATCAGTTTGCGTGAGAGTTTGCCGTTTAGATTTGTCGGCAGCACGTCGACGCGTTGATAGATGCGGGGCTGTTTGTAGCTGGCTAAATAGGAATTGGCAAAACGCTTTAGATCATCTTCGACGATCTCTGACGCAGATGTGTAGAAGGCGGCGATGAGGCGGGCGTCTTTGGCGATTTCTACGTCTGTGACTGCGATTTGTTCGATGTCTGGGTGTTCGCGCAGGGCGTCTTCGACTTCGAGGGGGGAAACGCGATAGCCGCCTGCATTCATCATGTCATCTGCGCGGCCTAGGTAGGTTATGTTGCCGTCTTGATCCATTGAACCTAGGTCGCCGGTCACAAACCAATCGCCGCGGAACTTGGCGGCGGTGGCGTCAGGGGCCTTGTGGTAGCCCAGCATGAGGCCCGGGTCATCGCGATGCACGGCGATCTCTCCGGGCGTGTTGAGCAGGGCGGGGGCGTTGCCGTTCAAGATGGCGATGTGGCGGCCCTTTTGAGGACGTCCGAGCGTGCCGGGTTTACAGGGATTTGCTGGGGATCCGGAAATGAAGGTCGAGCATTCCGACATGCCAAAGGCCTCGTGCACGTCGCAGCCCGTGGCGTCCTGCCAAGCTTTTCGCAGGTCTTCAGACAGCTTTTCTCCGGCACAGAGGCCGTGGCGCAGGGCAAGGCCCGAAAGGTTCGCCTTTTGCTTTAAAAGCTTTCTGTAAACTCCTGGAGCTGCAGCAAATATAGTCGCCTTATGATCGCGCAGTAGATCTGGAATATCGTCGATTGTGGTCTCCGGCGCGGGGATCAGGCTTGTCGCGCCGACAGACCAGGGATCCATCAATCCGGTGCCCATGGTGAAGGTCCAATTGAAGGCCCCTGCATGAAACACCCGGTCATTGGCGCGCAGATCATACCAGTCAGATATCATCATTTGCCGCGCCCAAATCGCGCGATGGGCATGGGCGACCGCCATGGGTTTTCCCGAGGTTCCTGAGGTGTAAACGATATAGCCAAGGCGGTTCGGATCGCCCATGTGAAACTCAATCGGATCTTGTGCTGTCAATGTTTCCGGCAAAGTGATGACGGGCGTTTCCACGTTAGGCAAATCGAGCTTTGGGTCTCTGATAATCGCCTTGGGACGCAATTCTGCGATGATTTTCGCGATTTCGGCCTCTGTCAGCATCGGAGAGGTCGGCACAGGTACCACGCCCATGGCCAAAGCGGCCAAATAAGTGGCTGGAAACTCCAAAGTATTGCCCAATCGCATGAGCAAGATGTCTCCGGGCGCGATGAACGCTGTTTTAAACTTTACTATGATAGACTGTATTAGGTTAGNTAATTCTCCATAGGTCCAATTTTCATACCTAGTCTTATTCGCGATAANAAGTNCGGTTTTTGAATTTAGTTCATTTATGTGCTGTAGGACGTGCGCCGCGTAGTTGAACGGCACAGGGCAGGGCACAGGATCGNNTTGATAGAAAACAGAGGTCATATGCTCTGCTAGGCCATGGTGCCCCTGCCACACAAGCGCCTCAGCCTTGCAGTTTCGCGAAGTGAGGCCTAGAAGCACCGTCATGAGTGACAAAGACCCCAAAAGCCTGATCCAAGTGGCCCGCGAAAATGGCGTTCAAGATGAACCAGAGCCATTAGATCTGGGCGCGCGCGTGCGCGAGCTGCGCAAGGCGCGGGATTGGACGCTCGAGCGGGCGGCAAATCAGGCCGGTTTGGCACGCTCGACCCTGTCCAAGATCGAAAACGGTCAGATGTCGCCGACCTATGACGCGCTGCGGAAATTGGCCGAGGGTCTACAGATCTCGGTGCCGCAGTTGTTCACGCCGCCAGAGCGTGATCAGATCAATGGGCGCATGTCTGTGAATAGGAACGGGCAGGGTGCGAAACGTGCTACGACCACCTATGAGCATGAATTGTTGGCCGAGCAGCTCTCAAAGAAGCAGATGTTGCCCTATAAGGCACGGGTTCGGGCGCGGTCGGTCGAGGAATTTGACGGCTGGGTGCGCCATGACGGTGAAGAATTTCTCTATGTTCTGACCGGTGTGGTGAAGCTTTACACAGAGTTCTATGAGCCGATCGAAATGCGTCGCGGTGATAGCGCCTATTATGACGCGACCATGGGGCATAATGTGGTGTCAGTCAGCCAAGAGGATGCGGAAATCCTTTGGGTGACGTCGCTAGTTTAACGCTTTCAGCGCCGATTTCAGATCTCCATAGCCGGTGAACCGGTATTCAAATTCCAACCCCAAACGCTCCGCACATTCGGCCGCTTTGGCCTTCAGCGCTGGGTCTTCAATCTGCGCCTGATAGACCAGCTTTTCGTAGTTGCCAAAGATCATGTCCCGCAGCTCGGGGTGTTTATCGAGCCCCATGGGTTTCATGATGAACGCATCAAACTGGCGAACGAGGAAATCGGTCAGATAAAAGGACGTGAACTCATTCTCTGAGAGTTCTGCAAAACGGTCGTTGCCCTCATAAAAGCTATAACAATGAGGGCCTTGCACCATTTCAACGCCGAGCTCATCGCAGGTGTTTTTCAAAATGCCACCGGTGCCGCAATCGGCATAGACCACAAAGATCTGGGCGAAATCATCGCGCTTTTCCTTGACGATCTTGCGTACTTCGGTGGGGATTTTTTCAGGATGCAGATGATAGATCGCAGGTAGGCAGGTCAGCACCATATGATCCCAGCCATTGGCCTTTTGCAGATCCAGGATCTCGCGCGCCAAGGCCCCGCAGGCGATAAGCAGAATGCGGCCCTTGGCGGCCTCGGCAGCCAAACCATCGCGGGTCAGGTCTTCGTCGCTTAATTCCATTCTACACCCATCACATAAAACGGGCCCGCTTTGGTAAAAGCGAGCCCGATTATCAAGGAATTTGGTCTCGCTTACGCGTGCAATGCGTTGTGCTTGCGGCCCATCATCTCTTTGGCGGTCTCAACAGCCACCGCCGCGTCACGGCAATAGGCGTCTGCGCCGATCGCTTTGCCGAACTCTTCGTTCAGCGGCGCGCCGCCGACCAGAACCACATAGTCCTCACGGATGCCTTGCTCGACCAGCGTGTCTATCACGACTTTCATGTAAGGCATGGTGGTGGTCAGCAGGGCGGACATGCCCAGGATGTCTGGTTTTTCCGCTTCAAGCGCTTCGAGATAGCTTTCAACGGCGTTGTTGATGCCCAGATCAACGACCTCAAAGCCAGCGCCCTCCATCATCATCCCGACAAGGTTCTTGCCAATGTCGTGGATGTCGCCTTTTACGGTGCCGATGACCATTTTACCAACACGCGGCGCGCCGGTTTCAGCCAACAAAGGCTTCAGGATCGCCATGCCGCCCTTCATCGCGTTTGCGGCCAGAAGAACCTCTGGCACAAACAGAATGCCATCGCGGAAGTCCGCACCAACGATGGTCATACCACCAACCAAAGCTTTGGTCAGGATGTCATAGGGTTCCCATCCGCGCTCCAGCAGAATGTTGGTTCCCTCTTCGATTTCCTCTTTCAGGCCATCGTAGAGGTCATCAAACATCTGTTCGACCAGTTCTTCGTCGTCGAGTTCAGAGAGGATGATATCTTCTTCGTCGGACATTGGCTCTTCCTTAAGATTTGGCGTTGGCGCCCGTTTTCTTTCCGTCAGCTTTCGTGTGTTTCGCATGAATCGGCTGTCAAATATGCGACACTGACCGCGCTGAGTGCGACTTGTGCCGCCGAAAACGCCTGTTTTCAATCGAAATTCTTACAGCATGATTATGAATTGCGCGCGTTCTTGTTTTGTTCTAATTTGAGGTATGCCCCATGATCCAGACCTCTTGATAGACCCGTCCCGACGCCGCGCTCGCGGTGCTGTAAGCAACACCTCCGGGCGGTTTGAAAAACTTGAACGATCCGAGGTACATGACGGCTGGGATATCGACGAAGAGCGCGCCGATTTCCGCACGCATTTGTCCTTTGAGATGGCCAAGACGATCATCACCCGCAATGCCTCGCCGGATCTTGGGTTTGATCGATCCATCAACCCTTACAGAGGGTGTGAGCACGGCTGCGTTTATTGTTTTGCGCGCCCTACGCATGCGTATGCCGGCTATTCTCCGGGGCTCGATTTTGAGACGCGTTTGATTGCCAAGCCGAATGCGGCAGAGCTGTTGGAGAAAGAGCTGCGCAATCGCCGTTATGCGGTGGCGCCGATTGCGATTGGGACAAACACGGATCCTTATCAGCCGGTCGAGAAGAGCCAGCGCATTCTGCGGGAGTGCCTGGAAGTCTTGCGGGATTTCAAGCATCCGGTTGGGATTGTCACCAAGGGCACGTTGATTGAACGGGATCTCGATATTCTGCGAGGTATGGCCAGCGAGGGGCTGGTGAAGGTCGGGATCTCTGTGACGTCGTTGGATGTGAAGGTCAGCCGTTTGATGGAACCCCGCGCGCCGACGCCGGATCGGCGGTTGCGGATGATTGAAAAGCTGGCCTCGGAAGGCATTCCGGTGCGGTTGATGGTGTCGCCAGTGGTGCCGGGTCTGACGGATCATGAGGTGGAGCGGATCATCGGCGCAGGGGCTGCCGCAGGGGCCAAGGCGGTCAGTTGGATTATGCTGCGGCTGCCACTCGAGGTGTCAGAACTGTTTCAGGAATGGCTTGCGACGCATTTTCCGGACCGCAAAGCCAAGGTCATGTCTTTGATCCGCGAGATGCACGGCGGGCAAGACTATTCGGCAGAATGGGGCAAGCGGATGCGTGGCGAGGGGACTTATGCCCAAATGATCGCGCATCGTGTGGCGATTGCTATGCGGCGCACGGGATTGCCCAAGGAGCTGCCCCCGCTGCGGTGTGACCTGTTTGAACGGCCAATGGCTGCGGGGGATCAGCTGAGTTTGTTTTAAGCGCGACGGCGACGGCGAGAAGAGCGGCGGCCACCACCATCAGAGGAGCCACAGGTGCCTTCTGCACAGCAGCTTTTCTGCTCTGTCCCATCGCTTTCCGAGGAAAATGGACCGATTTTGTCCACGATCTGTTCAAGCGTCGGGCGCGTTGATTTTTCGTAGTTTTCCAGAGCGTTGCGCATCGCCGTCAGGTGTTCCGGCATTGTGCCACAGCAGCCACCAATGATGCGTGCGCCTGCGTCCAGCGCCATTTCGGCGTAACGCGCCATCAACTCAGGCGTGCCGTCATAAATGATCTCACCGTCGCTATAGCGTGGAATGCCAGCGTTGCCCTTGGCGATCACCGGACGTTCGGACCCTTGCGCGGTAAAGCCGAGAACTGTGCGCAGCATGTCAGGGGAGCCTGTGCCGCAATTCGCGCCGAACGCCACTGGCGCATTTGGCAGGCCTTCGACAAGGTTCACCAAGTCGGTAGAGGTTACGCCCATCATGGTGCGACCTGCGGTGTCAAAACTCATTGTGCCACACCATGGCATGTCGGCCAGCGCAAAGGCTTCGGCGGCCGCTTTGAATTCCTCGGGGGCCGAGATGGTTTCGACCCACAAAATATCCGCGCCGCCTTCTTTCAGACCTTCGGCTTGCTCATGGAACATTTCGACCGCATTGGCATGGGTCAGCTCTCCGACCGGTTCCATGATGTCGCCGGTTGGGCCGACAGAGCCAGCGACGATGACAGGACGGCCGGCGGAATCCGCAACCTCACGGCCGATCTCGGCGGCTTTGCGGTTCAACTCACGCACGCGGTGGGCAGAGTCGTGCAATTTGAGGCGCGAAGCATTGCCGCCAAAGGAGTTGGTCAGAAAGATGTCAGACCCTGCATCCACAGCCAGTCGATAGAGTTTCTTAATGTTTTCAGGCTTTTCATCGTTCCAAATCTCTGGCGCGTCGCCAGAGGTCAAACCCATGTTAAACAGGTTCGTGCCAGTCGCGCCGTCGGTCAAAAGCCAGTCGCGGGTCTCTAGGAGTTTAGAGAGGGCATTGGTCATCAGATGAGTCCTTGAAAAAAGAGTACCGCTCCTGATGCCATGAGGCGTCAGAAGCGGCAATTTCATTTTCTTCATTATGATTATGAAAGCGTTTCGATTCTAGGCGAATGGAAGGGGTCGAAACGCTTTCAAATCAAGCTGCTACACGCATGGCCTGCACGCGAGGTTTGGCCACTGGTTTTGCATTTTTGATCGAGCGGATCAGGTCGAAGGCTGCGATCACCAGCTGAGCTGGACCCGGGGCTGCCATATAAAGCGGCTGCCATGTTGGGTTGAAGCAGTCTTTGAACTGACGCAGACCTTTGCCACCGGCTTTCTCGAAGTATTTCGTGCGCAGACGACCTTCGACAGAGGTGTTGTCCTTTGGCAGGACAGGGGCTGCGGCGAGGGAGACGTTTGGCACTTCTTCGTCGCGGGCCATCAGGATCGCCTCATTCACCATCAGGTGCATGGTGCCATCAGGTGCACCCGGTGCGATGCGCATCAGGTCGAGAGCCCATTCGTGGCCCGTGGTGTGGAAGGTGACAAAGCCAACCAGCTCGTCTTCTTTCCACGCAAGGAAAGTGCGCTGACGCTGGATATAGTCTTCTTCGAACTGACCCATGGAGAGGCCTTTGGCTCCGCCATTGCGGGATTCCCAAGCTTCAGAGACGCGCTTCATCTCGGCAAAAGGCAGGCCGGTGGATTGTTCAACAACCTGAACACCCTCTTTTTCAGCCTTCTTCAGCTTGCGACGCAGCTGACGATAGGCAGAGCCTTCCATCGTGTGACCGGCTGGATCAACCATCGCCTCATCAGAGACACGCAGCACGGCCCAACCAGCCTTACGGGCTTTGATCGCGTGGGGGGCGGTGATTTTGTATTTGCACACGATGCGGTTCTGTTCGCGAGCAAAGGCACGCAGATGTTTCGCGAAATCTTCGCCATTGTGGACCGGATCAAAGATCGAGGTCAGGGTTTGACCTGTGCGAACAACACCGCAGGTGCCGCTTTTGAGGCTGACAATCGCGCCGCCGTTCTGACGCACAACACCCAGTTCTGCACGCGCTGTGTCTTTGGTGAGGGTTGTGTCGAGGCAAGAAACTTCGCGGTCAAACGCTTCGGTCCCCATCGCCATCGGACGCAGCAGGGTGACGCCAGCGACAACGGCTGGGATTGCGTAGTAGACCACACGGAAGGCCAGGACGGCTGCTATCAGCTCGGCTTCTGGCGCGAATGGCAACAGGGCCAGCAGGGTGAGTTCAAATGGGCCAACGCCACCTGGAGTGCCAGACAGCAGGGCTGCGCCCAGAGCCAGCATGTAGATCGGGAAGAGCTGAGCCACAGTCAGATCAATCACGCCCGCTGGCAGCAGAACCCAAAGAGTTGCGGCTGCGAAAAGCGTGTCGATCAGGCAGAGCACCAGCATTGCGACCATGGCTTTCACGGTCGGCAGCTCTACGCGTTTGCCTTTGAAACGGATGCTTGGCTTAAAGAAGGACAGCGCCATCAGGCTTGCGGCAAGCATCAGAGCGCACGCAGGAACCGATAGGGGAATGTCTGCCATTGGCGCAACCACGATAGCTGCAGAGGTTACGATCGCCCATGCGGACATGAAGCAGAGAGTGACAAAGGCTGTGATCTTGGCGGCTTTTACAACGCCCAGACCCGACAGCATGCGCCAGCGCACGAAGCCGCCGACAACGGCGCCCATGCCGAGCGTCTGACCCAGCGCGACGGCGGAACCGCCTGTGATGGTGGCGCGACGGCCGGAGATACCTGTTTGGAAATGCCGATGCGCGACAACGTCATAGCGCGCAATGGCGAAAAAGCTAATCGCGGTAAAGACCAATGCGAGCGCCCATTGCCAGAGGCTCACAGATTTCACGGCCGCCCAAAGCGTGCCGAAGTCAATATCGCTGAGTTGATTGTTCAGTGCCCAGAGGCACGCTGCGCCGATGCCCAGTGGCACAATGTGCCGCGCAAATTTAGGGGCGGATTTTATCGCCTGTTTCATCTTCTGACCCTTCGCCTTAGCTCGTGTCCGTTGTTCGGACCGAATTTTATTTTTGGTTGCTTAGCGCTTCTGCGCCTTAACCAGAATTAACGTGGAGAAAGTGGTCAGAATGTGTTCGCCCCGCGGTTGAGGTGTGACGATTTCGGTGTTTTTCAGTGCCGAAGGGCCTTGTTTCTATGGCGAAAACGGGGGCTAAAAACGCATCTGGGATCGATGATGTGAAAAACCCCGCCACGGAAACGGGCGGGGTTGGTAACCTTTTGGGCGAGTGGGTTAACCAATTAACTTTCAGAAAGCAGTTGGTCTTTCGCCATTTTGAGGGTCTCGGCGAGCTTCGCTCGGACTTCGTCGGCGCTGGATTTATCGCCGAGATCGCCGGCGACTTTGCGGATCACATCCTCATTGCCGGCCTCTTCAAAGTCGGCCACCACGACGGTTTTGGCATAGGCCTCGGCCTCATCACCGGATTTGCCAAGCAGTTCAGCGGCCCAGAGACCAAGCAGCTTGTTGGCGCGCGCTTCGGCTTTGAATTGCATTTCTTCGTCATGGGCGAATTTGGCTTCAAAGGCGGTTTCGCGGTCGTCAAAAGTGCTCATTCAGGGTCTCCTCGTTAAAATTCTCCTGTGCTTATTAGATAGGTGAAAAACCCAATCACGCAACAGATGGGCGCATCTGCTTGCGAGATTTTCGCCCATGGCTTAAGAGGGCCGCAAGTTTGGGGACTCGCGCGCCCCATATTCATTTCTATTCCCGGGAAAGTCGTTCAATGGCACGTGGCAAGAAGATCTATGAAGGCAAGGCGAAGGTTCTTTATGAAGGCCCAGAACCAGGCACCATCGTGCAATATTTCAAGGATGATGCCACCGCGTTTAATGCCGAAAAGAAAGACGTGATTGACGGCAAAGGCGTGCTGAACAACCGCCTGAGCGAGTATTTCATGGTGGGTCTGGGCCAGATCGGCGTGCCGACCCACTTCCTGAAACGTCTGAATATGCGTGAGCAACTGGTACGCAACTGCGAGATCATTCCTCTGGAAGTGATCGTGCGTAACTTTGCAGCGGGCTCCATGTCCAAACGCATGGGGATTGAGGAAGGCACTCAGCTGCCGCGGCCTATCGTTGAGTATAGCTACAAAGACGACAGCCTTGGCGATCCGCTTGTGCCCGAAGAATATATCGCGGCCTTTGGCTGGGCGAGCCAGCAGGATATGGACGACATCGTCA
>JABSOU010000046.1 GCA_013215215.1 Cognatishimia sp.
GCGTCATCGCGTGACAAACCATAGGTCATCTGCGTCAAATCATTCGTGCCAAAGCTAAAGAAATGACAGTTCGGTGCGATCTCTTCGGCGCGCAGCGCAGCCCGCGGCGTTTCCACCATCACACCCAGCTTGAACTCAAAGGCATCGCTATGTTCCGTACGCACGGCTGCCGCCACGGCGTCGATGCGCGTTTTCACCAACTCGACCTCGCGTTTCGCGCTGACCAGAGGGATCATGATCTCGGGCACCACCGCATCGCCATCCTTGGACGCCTCGATCGTGGCTTCAAAGATCGCGCGGGCCTGCATGTCATAGATCTCGGGAACCGCGATGCCCAAACGGACGCCGCGCATTCCGAGCATGGGGTTGTATTCAGAGAGCGCCTCAACGCGACGTTCCACCGTTGAAAGCGGCAGGTTCAGCGCCTCGGCCAGATCGCGCAAGCCGGTGCGGTCGCTTGGCAGGAACTCATGCAAAGGAGGATCGAACAGACGAATGCATACGGGGCGCCCCTGCATGATCTGGAAGAGGTCGACGAAATCCTCACGCTGGATCGGCAACAAACGCTCCAAAGCGGCTTTGCGATCATCGCTTTCATCCGCAAAAATCATCTCGCGCATGGCGGTCAGACGATCCTCTTCAAAGAACATATGCTCGGTGCGGCAAAGCCCGATCCCTTGCGCTTGGAAATTGCGGGCGGTTAAAGCGTCTGCCGGCGTGTCCGCATTGGCGCGCACGTCAATATCGCGGTTCTCATCCGCCCAGGACATGAGTTTTTGAAAGCTCTCGTCCAACGCCGCTTCGAGCATCGGTGGCTGTCCCGCCAAGACCTGACCATTGGAGCCATCAATCGTTAGGATGTCACCTTCGCCAAAGACCCGCCCATCCGGCGCGATCAACTGCTTGCGGCGCGCCTGAAAGCGGATCTCACTCGCGCCCACGACGCAAGGCAAGCCCATACCACGCCCGATCACGGCGGCGTGGCTGGTGATGCCCCCACGTTCCGTCAGAACCGCAACCGCCGCATGCATGCCGCGAATATCTTCAGGGTTTGTCTCTCGTCGCACCAAAACGGCGGCCTCGCCCCGAGCAGCAGAGGCCTGCGCGTCAGCGGCGGAAAACACGATTTTGCCCGTCGCAGCCCCGGGGCTCGCGGCCACACCCGACCCAACCACATCACGGTCGGCATCAGGGTCCACCTGACGGTGCAACAGTTCATTCAACGCGCGGGGTTCCACCCGCAACAACGCTTCTTGGCGCGAGATCACCCCATCCTCAGCCAAAGCCACAGCGATGCGAACCAAGGCCCGCGCAGATCGCTGAACCCGCACGCCATCCAGAATATGGACGCCGCCGTTTTCCAATGTGAACTCGACCTGCATCTCTTCGCGCAGGCGTACGCGCATGGCTTCGGCGTGTTTGATCAGCTCAGAAAAGGCCTCTGGTGCCTGATCTTCCAACGACGGCCCGCGGTCATCCTTTTCAAGGAAAAGCGACTTCTCACCCGCCTCCAACGCATCCCGGCCCTGAGATTGCGACAGATAGCGGCCTTTGATCATCGGCGTTCCGGACACACTGTCCACGAGCTGAAGGACACCAGAACCACATTCCCCCTGCCCCAGCCCAAGCACCATCGCCTGCACCACGAGGCCAAGCCCCGCATCCGCAGGCGCCCCTTTGGCCATGCGCAAGAGCCGCGCCGAGGTGCCTTCCCAGGCCCGCGCCATAGAACGCAAAACACCGCCGAGCTGTTCTTTAGGATCCTGAGGAAAGGCCTCATCGGCCTCGTCCTCATAAGCATCCAATGCCGCGTTCACCGCATTGGCATCTGAAGGGTCGATGTCATCAAACATATCCGGATCAAGCCGCGCGACATGCACCGAGTAAGCCTGAATAAAGCGGAAATAGAGCTCATCCGCCGCCTCGCGGCCCAGAGTGTTGGACAGATGCGCATGACGCTCGGCATTCATACCGATATTTAAAACTGCCCCCGGCCCTCCCCAGTCAGGATCCTGAGAACTCGGCCGCACACAGAGAATTTGCCCCTCCTCAAACGGAGAAATCAGCCGTGCCAAATCCGGCATATCACCGGCCGCAATATTGTGGACCGCCTCAAAAGACAGCGCCACCGTCGTGGGCACAGGCATCTCCATACGCACCAGACGCTGCAGACATTTTGCCCGCCCGCCGTGCGTATCAGGCGACATCGGCGCATCCGGTGTGATCAGCGTGATATAGGAACTATTATTCTGCACTGCGGCATTTCTCCTGCTGTCCGTGCAGCATAAGCATTGCTAATTACCTGGCAAGGAAAAGCTTGGCCCGCGTGGGGCANGCTCGGATTTCATCTTGCGACAAATATTCTGGGGTGAGAGCCGTCTTGCAAAAGCTCGATGAGCTTTCAAGGATCGAACGGGCGGAGCCCAAGCCATCGGCCAAGGGGGCAAAGCCCCTCTTAGCTTTCGCCGACAGGCGGCAGGCTATCCATCCAATTGAAATCACGCACATCGATAATACCCTGCGTGATCACCCAATAAAGAATGACCCACAAAACCGCTGCAATCCCACTGGTGATCCAGGCTTTGAGCTTGAGGTTATGCACCTCGGGCGCACCGGCCTGAGTTCCCGGCACCACCTCACCCAAATCCCCCTGCGTTTGCAGACGAAACGGGATGACGCAAAGAAACGTCATAAACCAAAGCACGGCATAAAGAACAATCGCAGAGGTGATACCCATGAGTCCGACTTCCTACTTCCTACCCTTTTGCACATAGCACGCGGGGCGCGCGCTGCAATGGGTCAGACCTGTTCAAGCTCTACCAAACAGCCATTAAAGTCCTTTGGATGCAGGAACAGCACCGGCTTGCCATGCGCGCCAATCTTTGGCTCGCCGGATCCCAGCACGCGGGCACCAGAGGCCTGCAGCTGATCCCGCGCGGCCAGAATGTCTTCTACCTCATAGCAGATGTGGTGAATGCCGCCGGCTGGGTTCTTTTCCAAGAAGCCATTGATCGGGCTCGCGTCGCCCAGCGGATAGAGCAATTCGATCTTAGTGTTAGGCAGTTCAATGAACACCACGGTCACACCGTGATCCGGCTCGTCCTGAGGCTCACCGACTTTGGCTCCCAAAGCTGTCCGATACTGCTCGGACGCGGCCTCCAGATCTGGAACTGCGATGGCGACGTGGTTTAGGCGACCGATCATGGTGATCCTCTTATCTTAGCTACGCATTCGCGTGACTTATCTGGCATAGGCCCCTGCAAAGCAACCGCTGTGCCGCCACGTCTCCAGCGACGAATTGGCGCGCAAACGGCGCAGCAAGCCGCTTTAACCTGCCATTAGGCATAACGCGCCTAGGCTGGCCTCAGTTGGAAAGGACAGACACATGGACGATCTCCCGCAATTCCCTCCCCTCCTGGCCCCCACCGCCCAGCGCCCTTTGCTGGGGCTAACGGTGCTCGTGGTCGAAGACAGCCGCTTTGCTTGCGAGGCCATGCGTCTTTTGTGTTTGAAAAGCGGTGCACGCATCCGGCGCGCGGATACGCTAGCGGCGGCACGCAAACATCTGCGTACCTATCGGCCTTCGGTGATTATTGTCGATTTGGGTCTGCCGGATGGATCAGGTCTGGATCTGATCCGCGACCTGCGGCGCTATGACCACGGTATACAGGCAATCCTCGCGACCTCGGGCGATGACACTCTGGCCCATGCGGCCATTCAGGCGGGTGCCAATGGGTTCTTGTCCAAACCCCTCACTTCGGTTGGTGCATTCCAACAGGCCATTCAAAAACATATTGCAGCGACGCGACTCCCTCCAAGGACACGCGCGGCAAATCTGGAACAGGTGAACCCAGACGCGCTGGCCTNTAATGATGATCTGCGCAAAGCGGCTTCGAGTCTCTCGCAACACAGCGAGGCGCGTCAGCTGGATTATCTGGGCCGTTTCGTCTCTGGCATTGCGCGCAGTGCGGGTGACATTGATCTGCAAACCGCCGCCGAAACACTTTTGGCCGCGCAAAAAGCCCGTAAGCCCAGCAATCAAATCGTTGCGCGCCTCTCGGTTTTGCTGAACCAACGCCTCGCTACGCGACAGAGCGTTTAAAGCAGCAACTTAGGGCCCGCACCCATATCCAGGTTTCCAAAGACCGTCCCTTCAAGCGTCGATTTAGACACGCCAAAGGACTCGCGCATCGCCCAAGCAGCCCAGGCACGAATATCGGTGGTCGGCATCAGGTCGCGACGATCATAAAGCTCGGCTTCCTCAAGCCCCGGCCAGCGCCCATGCACTTGCCCACCACGGACGGCTCCACCTGCAACAATCATCGTGCCTCCGGTGCCGTGATCCGTGCCCTTCGTGCCATTCTCTCGCACTGTCCGCCCGAACTCTGTCATGCACAGTACGGTTGTCTTGCCCCAAACAATCGACCCCAACTCTTTGCGCAACCGCAGGATCGTTTCGGTCAATTCGCGAAGCGGCCGGTTCAGTGTCCGGTTCTGCGCCGCGTGCGTGTCCCAGCCACCGATGGAAAACGATGCGATCCGCGTTTCACCCTTCAACTGCTCGGCCGCGAAATCCACGATCTTCAGATGCGTTTTACCCTTGCGCGCATTCGAGACATCCTCGGCCATAGAGTTCATCATATCCTCTTGGTCGACCATGCCCCCATGCAGATCCAAGGCCACAGAATCTCCGTCCGATCCGGCCAAATTGATCGCCTCCGTCATGGCCGCAGCCATGTTGGCGTCACCTTTCATCACCAGATCCAACAGCCGAAGCCCCTGTGAGCTCATACCAAGATCGACATCAGGCGACCAGTTGGACACCGGCGAGTCGCCTGTGAGGATCAACATATTCTCACGCCCCAGCGCAAAGGCCGTCCGCGCCTGCGCGCCACCCAGATACGGCAGCATACGGTTGAGCCAGCCATCTCGCCGACCCATCGGCGCAAGGTCAACGGTCCCCGCCTCCAGCAAGTCTTGCCCATCAAAATGGCTGCGCTTGTCGCGATAAGGCGTCGAGGTGGCTTGCACGAAAGACAGCTCTCCACGATCCCACAGCGGCATCAAAGGTTTCAGCCCCGGATGGATGCCGTAAAACTCGTTCAGGTGGAGTTCATTGTCATGCGACACCGCCAAATTCGGCCGATGCGCCGCAAGGTTCAAATCGCCCCAGGGACGCAACACGTCAATCCCGTCCATGCCGCCCCGCAGGATGATCACGACCAAACGATTATCTCCGGGTGCAGCCGCCAGACTCACAGGCGTCAACACAGGGCTTGCGGCCAACGAACAGCCCAAAGCACCAGCAGATCCCAAAAATCCTCGGCGTGTAAAATCATTCGACATATCGTTCCCCCTAAAATTTCTGAAAGGCAGGAGAGGTCAGCACCAGGGCGATGCCTTCCCATCGGTTTTCGGCAGCAGAAGCCGCAAAGGCAACCTCGGCAGGGGCGTTCTGCCCCAAAGCAGTCTGCGCAAACTCGCGCGGATCAGGCAGCACACGCAGCAGAGCCTGAGGCGCAGAAAGCGCCCAGGCCAGTCGCGCGGCCATAAATTGTGGCGTGAGCCAAAAGCTATCTTCTTCGGGCCATCCGTCGGGCCCATTGGGGGCCTGCCAAGGCTGACCCATGATTTGCATCGGCGTTACGATCAGGTTCAATAGTTGCTTTTGATTGCTGCGAGCAAAGGATCCAGCACCCACATCCAGCGCGCGCAAAGCGGTGCCGATATAGTCGATCGGACGTTTGATATTGCGCATCTCGGGCGCCCAACTGGCCGGATGATCCAACAGCGCCACATAGACATTGAGCAGCTGTCCTTCGCTTTCAAGATAGGCAGAGGTCAGCTTGTCCACCAAATCTGGATCTGGCCTATCCGCTGTGAAATGCTGCGCCAGTTTGGTCGCGATATGCCGCGCGGTCGCCGGATGGCGCGCGAGATCGCGCAGGGCTGCTTGGATGTCGCCCAGCGTACCTTTGCGACCATAACTCTTGCCCAAGACGGTTTCTGCGCCCGGTTCGACATGGGCAGGTTTGAATTTGAATCCACCCTCTTGATCGAGGCTTAGGCCTGCAAAAAGTTCCGCCAATTGGCGTACATCGTCCTGCGTGTAAGGACCGTCGACGCCCAGCGTATGCAGTTCCATCACCTCACGCGCGAGGTTTTCGTTCAGCCCTCGGGCCCGGCGTTTACCAAGTTTGCTGTTGGGCCCGACCGATTGCGCCTGATCCAGATAATGCAGCATCAACGGTTGGGTGACCGCTGCGATCAAGAGGTCTTCAAAACGGCCTGCGATATGGGGACGGATGGCTTCTTCGATATAGGGCGAGGTACCGAACCGCACGATGTTGCTCTTACCTCGCGCGGTGAAATGATCGGCCCAGAAAAACGCGAGCCGTTCGCGAAAGCCGGTTGATGTTTGGGTGCGCCGCAAAAGCGTGTCGCGAACCATGCCCGCATAGGCTTTGCGCGCCGCAGTATTCGCGCGTTTCTTGGCCTTCGTGGCTGCTGCGCGATCGTCCTCATTCTTGGCTTTGCGCTCGCTGCGCCGCGCCTTTTGAAACGCCACAATGCGGTGGCGGAAGTCGTCGAAACCTTCGATGGGAAAAGCGCGCATCATTCGGTCTGGCCCCACAAGACCATCAAGCATCTCCTCAGCACTCTGGGGCGCGGACACACGTGGGGACAGACCTGTTCCAAACCGAATTTCTGCGACCTCTGGATTGAACATCCGACCCTCCCTGCGCACATGCGTCGTAAATCCTTGTGTCCATAATACGGCACAAATGGGTCGTTCCGTCGGCAGCCACGCGATTTTTTTGTCAAACGCGGCACCGCGCAAAACAAAAGGGCCCCGAGGGGCCCTGCATGTTTTGCACTTTAGGTCGTTGTTATTCCTGAGGAATAACCCGCAAGCCCAGCTCCATCAGCTGATCCGAGGATGGATCGCTTGGCGCGTTCATCATCAGATCCTCGGCGCGCTGGTTCATCGGGAAGAGCATGACTTCGCGGATGTTTTGCTGATCGGCCAAAAGCATCACGATGCGGTCGACACCCGCCGCGCATCCACCGTGTGGCGGGGCACCGTATTGGAACGCCTTATAGAGCGCACCGAAACGGGATTTCACCTCGGCCTCGTCATAGCCAGCCAGTTCAAACGCCTTCAGCATGATCTCCGGCTTGTGGTTCCGGATCGCACCAGAGACCAGCTCATAGCCGTTACAGGCCAAATCATACTGATAGCCCAGCACCTCAAGCGGATCGCCATTCAGCACATCCATGCCACCCTGAGGCATCGAGAACGGGTTGTGTTCAAAGTCGATCTTGCCGCTTTCTTCGTCCTGCTCATAGATCGGGAAGTCTACGATCCAGGCGAATGCAAAACGGTCCTGCTCGGTCAGGCCAAGCTCGGCACCGATGACATCACGCGCCTTGCCCGCAACCTTTTCAAAGGCCTTGGGCTTGCCGCCCAAGAAGAAGGCCGCATCGCCCACGCCCAGACCCAGTTGCTGGCGGATCGCCTCGGTGCGCTCTGGGCCGATATTTTTCGCCAGAGGGCCGGCGGCCTCTAGGCCCTCACCCTGATCACGCCAGAAGATATAGCCCATACCCGGAAGGCCTTCACCTTGAGCAAATTTGTTCATGCGGTCACAGAATTTACGCGAACCACCTTTCGGCGCTGGGATCGCGCGGATCTCGGTGCCGTCTTGCTCCAAAAGCTTGGCAAAGATCGCAAAGCCAGAGCCCACGAAATGCTCAGAGACAACCTGCATTTTGATCGGGTTGCGCAGGTCGGGCTTGTCAGAGCCATACCAAAGTGCTGCGTCGCGATAGGAAATCTGCGGCCATTCGCTGGGTGCATCGACCTTGCGGCCTCCGCCGAATTCCTCAAACACGCCCGCCAGAACCGGCGCGATGGTGTCAAAGACGTCTTGTTGCTCCACAAAGCTCATCTCGAGGTCGAGTTGGTAGAAGTCGGTCGGGCTGCGATCGGCGCGTGGGTCTTCGTCGCGGAAGCACGGTGCGATCTGGAAGTATTTGTCAAAGCCTGCGACCATCATCAGCTGTTTGAACTGCTGAGGCGCTTGCGGCAGCGCATAGAATTTGCCCGGATGCAGGCGCGATGGCACGAGGAAGTCGCGCGCGCCTTCCGGGGAGGATGCGGTGATGATCGGGGTCTGATATTCTTTGAACCCCTTGTCCCACATGCGTTTGCGCATCGAGGACACCACGTCAGACCGCATCGTCATATTCTTTTGCATCTGCTCGCGACGCAGGTCGAGGAAGCGGTACTTCAGGCGGGTTTCTTCGGGGTATTCCTGATCGCCAAAGACCATCAGCGGCAGCTCGTCAGACGCGCCCAGCACTTCGAGGTCACGGACGAAAACTTCGATCTCGCCGGTCGGCAGGTTCGGGTTCACGAGGCTCTCGTTACGCTCAAGCACATTGCCGTCGATGCGGATACACCATTCAGAGCGAACCTTTTCCAGCTCGGCAAACACCGGGCTGTCGCCATCCGCGATCACCTGAGTGATGCCGTAGTGGTCGCGCAGGTCGATGAAAAGAACGCCGCCGTGATCTCGGACACGGTGGACCCAGCCTGCGAGGCGCACGGTGTCGCCCACGTTGGATTTGTTCAGATCTACGCAGGTATGGCTGCGGTAAGCGTGCATATCGATGCCTTTCCTAAGGGCCGCCCAGATGGGGCCCGAAATTCGTCTGGGGTGATACACAGTCAACGCGGCCGGAAGTCAAGCAAATGCTGACCAAATGCCCCGTTTTTGCACATCAGTGGCCACGGGCGCTGCGTCGAATTTCGCTCGAAATTCGAAAATCTTTACAAAACGGGGGCAATTTCGGCACACTTTGCCTCGGGAAAAGCGGGCCAGCTGGCTTGTTTTAGTGAGTAAACGAGGGGGCTTTGCGCATGTGGGCGACCTTATTTTTGCGGATGATGCGGGGGCTCATTCGGGACGGCGCTTTGGAAATTACGATGCCGGATGGGAGGGTGGAACGAAGTGGCGACGCGAGCGATCCAATCCGGATTACGCTTACAGATCCTGACTTGCCTCGACGTATTCTGTTCAATCCCGAACTGGCCGTCGGCGAAGCCTATATGGACGAAACTCTGACCATCGCCGAGGACGATCTCTATGGGTTTATCGCCTTGGGCGTCCGCAATTTTGCGGTCGGTCACGGCGAAGGTTTGGAGTCGCGGATCGCGCCACTTAAGCGCTATTTTGAACAGTTGAACCCCGTGGGCCGCGCGCAGAAGAATGTGGCGCATCACTATGATCTGAGCGGGCGGCTTTATGACCTCTTTCTGGATGAAGACAAGCAGTACAGCTGCGCCTATTTCACCGATCCAGAGATGAGCCTTGAAGCCGCGCAGGTCGCGAAGAAACACCAAATCGCGCGGAAATTATTGATCGAGCCCGACATGCATGTGCTGGATATCGGCTGTGGCTGGGGGGGGCTGGCGTTGACCTTGGCGCAGGATTTCGGTGCTCGGGTCACGGGGGTCACCCTGTCAGAAGAACAGCACGCGGTGGCGACCGAGCGTGTCCGCCAAGCAGGGTTAGAGGATCGTGTAAAAATCCTGTTGAAAGACTATCGCGCGGTCGACAAGACCTTTGACCGGATCGTTTCTGTGGGCATGTTTGAACATGTCGGCGTGCCGCACTATCGCGAGTATTTTCGCCATGTGCACAACAAACTGTCAGAGGATGGGGTGGCCTTGATCCATACAATCGGGCGCGCAGCCCCGCCCGGGCGCACAAGTCCCTGGATCACAAAATACATCTTCCCCGGTGGCTATGTGCCGTCGATGTCGGAATGTTTGAAAGCGGTCGAGAAAGAAGACCTCTGGGTGACGGATGTCGAGGTCTGGCGGCTGCACTATGCCGAAACGCTGAAACATTGGCATGACCGCTTTATGGAACGGATTGACGAAGCTAGGGAGATTTATGACGAGAGGTTCTGTCGTATGTGGCGGTTCTATTTGATCGCGAGCGAACTCACGTTTCGCCTGCATCGGCAATGTGTGTTTCAGTTTCAGATCTCTCGCCGGCAGGAGGCCGTGCCTTTGACCCGAGACTATCTCTACAGGTCGTGATCAGACCAATTCGGCACGGATCATGCCTCGAAGGGAATTGCCCACGTGGATGGACTTCGCCGTTTTCAGCATGTCGACTGTGACGACGCCCTCGGTCGCTCGATTTTCCAAGGCAATTTCGCGCTGAATGCCGGGCAGCAACCCGCAGGAGAGCCGCGGCGTTACGACCTGCCCGTCCTCAAGCGTGACAAAGACGTTGGTGATCGTGCCCTCACACACTTCGCCACGCTCGTTCAGCATCAGCGCCTCATCGATCCCGTCCGGTCTCTCTTCGCGCGCCTTGTCATAGAGGTTTCGGCGCGTGGTTTTATGCTGCAAGAGCGCATCGCCCGACGGCAACTGGACATCGCTGATCGCAACACGCCAGACATCCGGTGTACCGCCCAGCGGGGCCGACGAAAATTCAAACCCTTCGTCACCCAGTGTCAGCCGACAGCGCAGCGGCACATCCCCGCTGGCCTGAATGACATAAAGCGCCCAGAGATCCTCATAATCAAACCCCAAGACCTCAGCCGACCTCGCCATCCGCGCAAGATGCCGGTCCAGATTGACAAACCCGTTCTCAGGCTCCCAGCGGAAGGTCTCGATCAGTCGCGCGTCACGCGGAAGGCTGTCGCGTAGCGCGCTTTCCATAGGGCTTCCTCATATTCAGATGGGCCGGTGCTGTCCCAGACCACGCCACCGCCCACATTGAGCTTGGCCAGACCATCCTCCACCATCAACGTGCGGATCGCCACATTGAAATTGCTGCGCCCGTCTGGCGCCGCCCAGCCAATGCCGCCGCAATAGATCTCGCGCGATTCAGGTTCCAGCTCGCGAATGATCTCCATGGCCCGCAGTTTCGGCGCGCCGGTGATCGACCCGCAGGGGAAGAGCGCTTTGAAAATATCGCCCAATCCCGCATCGGGGCGCAGCTTTGCACGCACGAGCGACACCATCTGATGCACGGTGGCGTAACTCTCGATCTTGAAGAGTTCTGGAACCTCGACAGACCCCGTCTGCGCAACCCGACTGATGTCATTGCGCAGAAGGTCCACAATCATAAGGTTTTCGGCGCGGTTCTTTTCGTCATTCTTAAGCCACTCAACCCGTTTCGCGTCCTCTTCAGGATCCTCAAGCCGAGGCTGCGTGCCTTTCATCGGCCGCGTCTCTATCGTGCCATCGCTGAGCGTGCGGTAAAACAATTCCGGCGAGCGGCTGAGCAGATCGGGTCCGTCCTCCTGCAACACCAAAGCCCCCTGCCCGACCGGCTGACGCGCAGTTAGTGCCGCATAAAGCGCCGAAGGATCGCCCTCATAGACGGCCTCCATCGGAAAGGTCAGGTTGATCTGATAGGTATCGCCCGCGCCGATATAGGCTTTGACCCGATCAAAGGCCGCTTCATAGCGCGCTTGCGTCCACAAGGGGCAAGGCTCTGTCAGGGCAGTCGAGGCATGTTGCAAGGGGCGTATCGACGGGGCCTGATAGACGCCAAAGCGCAGCAACGGCAGACGACGCTCGGCTGGCATCAAAGGCAAGAGCCACTCTTCCAGCGCATAGCCCAGCTCATAGGTGCTATAGCCCGCGACCCAAAGCCCCTCGCTTTGCGCCGCTGCAATCGCATCAAACGCCGCGTGCACATCCGCGGGCTCCCACGCTTCAATCACGCGGATCGGATCCCCGAACCACGTTCCAGCGCCCAAAGGCCCCTGATCAAAGCGAATCTGCACGCGCATCTCCTGCAAGTGTTTGACGAAATTGGTATAGCGCTCTCGCTCTCGCTGAACAGGGTGAAAAGCGGCTTTTCTCAGTTGAAATCGGCCCAGAAGACCTTTGCGGCAAAACTCGCTATAAACCCCTTGCACCTTGCCCGCCGATCCTTATAAGGCAGGACAATTTGCGCGCCGCCCTGTGCGCTCTCCTGCCGCTTTGAACCCCGAGGTCCGCCATGCCCAAAAGAACTGACATCAAATCCATCATGATCATCGGCGCAGGTCCGATTGTGATCGGCCAAGCATGCGAGTTCGACTACTCCGGCGCACAGGCGTGTAAGGCGCTTCGAGAAGAGGGCTATCGCGTCATCCTCGTGAACTCGAACCCCGCGACGATCATGACCGATCCGGAACTGGCGGATGCAACCTACATCGAGCCGATCACACCCGATGTGGTCGCCAAGATCATCGAAAAAGAACGCCCAGATGCGCTCTTGCCAACGATGGGCGGTCAGACCGGTCTGAACACCTCGCTGGCGCTTGAGGAAATGGGTGTGTTGGACAAATTCGGCGTAGAGATGATCGGTGCGAAACGCGACGCGATTGAGATGGCCGAGGACCGGAAATTGTTCCGCGAAGCGATGGATCGTCTGGGCCTTGAGAACCCGCGCGCGACCATCGTCACCGCGCCCAAGAAAGAGAACGGCGACGCGGATCTCGACGAAGGCGTGCGCATCGCTCTGGAAGAACTCGAAGACATTGGCCTGCCAGCGATTATCCGTCCGGCCTTTACCCTTGGCGGCACCGGCGGCGGCGTGGCGTATAACCGCGAAGACTATATACACTTCTGCCGCACCGGCATGGACGCATCCCCAGTGAACCAGATCCTCGTTGATGAAAGCCTGCTGGGCTGGAAAGAATACGAGATGGAAGTGGTCCGCGACACCGCGGATAACGCGATTATCGTTTGTTCCATCGAAAACGTAGACCCAATGGGCGTGCACACTGGTGACTCGATCACCGTGGCCCCTGCGCTGACGTTGACGGACAAAGAATACCAGATCATGCGGAACGCCTCGATCGCAGTTCTGCGCGAGATCGGCGTCGAGACCGGCGGCTCAAACGTGCAATGGGCGGTGAACCCAGCCGACGGGCGTATGGTCGTGATCGAAATGAACCCACGGGTGTCCCGTTCCTCTGCGTTGGCGTCCAAAGCAACCGGCTTCCCGATTGCCAAAATCGCCGCGAAACTGGCGGTTGGTTTCACGCTGGACGAGCTCGACAACGACATCACCAAAGTGACCCCTGCGAGCTTTGAGCCAAGCATCGACTACGTGGTCACCAAAATGCCCCGCTTTGCCTTTGAGAAATTCCCGGGCTCTGAACCTTACCTCACCACAGCGATGAAATCTGTGGGCGAGGCCATGTCCATCGGCCGCACCATCCACGAGTCCATGCAAAAAGCACTGGCTTCGATGGAAACCGGCCTCACCGGCTTTGACGAGATCGAGATCGAAGGCGCGCCAGACAAGGCCGCCGTCATCAAAGCGATCTCCAAACAGACCCCAGATCGCCTGCGCACCATCGCACAAGCCATGCGTCACGGGCTGACCAATGACGAGATCTTTGCGACCACGATGTTTGACCCATGGTTCCTGGATCGCATCCGCGAAATCATTGACGCCGAAGAAAATGTGCGTGCAAACGGTTTGCCAAATGACGAGCAAGGCCTGCGCGCGCTGAAGATGCTCGGCTTCACCGATGCGCGTCTAGCGAAGCTGACTGGTTTCTCTGAAAACGATGTTCGCAAAAAGCGTGTCGCCGCTGGCGTCAAAGCCTCCTTCAAACGCATCGACACCTGCGCGGCAGAGTTCGAGGCGCAAACGCCATACATGTACTCCACCTACGAAGTGCCTGTCTTTGGCGAAGCGGAATGCGAAGCGCGCCCTTCCGACAAGAAAAAAGTCGTCATTCTGGGCGGCGGTCCTAACCGGATCGGTCAGGGCATCGAGTTTGACTATTGCTGCTGTCACGCCTGTTTCGCGCTGACCGACGCGGGCTATGAGACCATCATGGTCAACTGTAACCCAGAGACCGTATCCACCGACTACGATACCTCGGACCGCCTGTATTTCGAGCCGCTGACCTTTGAACACGTCATGGAAATCCTGCGCGTGGAACAGGAAAACGGCACGCTGCACGGCGTCATCGTTCAGTTCGGCGGCCAGACCCCGCTGAAACTGGCGAATGCGCTGGAATCCGAAGGCATCCCGATCCTCGGCACCACGCCCGACGCGATTGACCTGGCCGAAGACCGCGAGCGGTTCCAAGCGCTTGTGAACCAGCTGGGCCTGAAGCAGCCAAACAACGGCATCGCATCGACTGACGCGCAAGCCTTTGATATCGCGAAAGAGATCGGCTTCCCACTGGTCATCCGCCCGTCCTACGTTCTAGGTGGCCGCGCCATGGAAATCGTGCGCGATATGGGACAGCTTGAGCGTTACATCAGCGAGGCGGTTGTGGTTTCCGGTGACAGCCCGGTTCTCCTCGATAGCTACCTCGATGGCGCGACAGAACTCGATGTCGACGCGCTTTGCGACGGAGAAAACGTCCATATCGCAGGCATCATGCAGCACATCGAAGAAGCCGGCGTCCACTCTGGGGACTCCGCCTGCTCGCTGCCGCCCTACAGCCTATCTGATAGCGTGATCGCAGAGATCAAAGAGCAAACCGTGGCGTTGGCCAAAGCGCTCCATGTCAAGGGCTTGATGAACGTGCAGTTCGCGGTCAAAGGCGAGGTGATCTACCTGATCGAGGTCAACCCACGCGCCTCACGCACCGTGCCTTTTGTCGCCAAAGCCACCGACAGCGCGATTGCCTCCATCGCGGCGCGCCTGATGGCGGGCGAGCCTCTGTCAAACTTCCCAGAGCGTCCTCCTTACGCCAAACACGCCGACATCTCGAAGCCGCAAAAGATCGCGGATCAGATGACCTTGGCGGATCCGATGATGCCTTGGTACTCGGTCAAGGAGGCGGTCATGCCGTTCAACCGTTTCCCAGGCGTCGACACGATCCTCGGTCCAGAGATGCGCTCCACCGGCGAAGTCATGGGCTGGGACCGCAGCTTTGCGCGCGCCTTCCTCAAGGCGCAAATGGGCGCGGGCATGGTGCTGCCAAGCGAAGGCACCGTGTTCATCTCGATCAAAGATTCCGACAAAACCGCAGAGATGCTGGACGCAGCCCAGATCCTCGCGGGCCTCGGCTTCTCGATCATCGCGACCTCTGGCACCCAGAAGTGGCTGGCAGAAAACGGTGTGGAATGTGGTGTGGTCAAGAAGGTCTATGAGGGCCGTCCGAACGTCACTGACAACCTGAAAAACGGCGACATCGCTCTGTTGATGAACACCACCGAGGGTCAGCAGGCCATCGACGACAGCCGCGACATTCGCTCTATCGCTCTGAACGACAAGATCCCCTATTTCACCACCGCAGCGGCCTCACACGCCGCTGCTCGCGCCATCAAAGCGCGCGAAGAAGGCGAGATCGAAGTCCGCGCGCTGCAGGCGTAAGCATCTGAAAATTCTCGTAAAGGGTGGGCCCTCGCGGCTCACCCTTTTCGTATGGAGAGGGCCACACCGCCCAAGACCAGAACCGAACAGATCACAAAACGCAGTGTGAGATCTTCGGCCAAGAACACCATGCCGCCGCCCATTGCGATCACAGGCACGGTCAATTGCGCCACGGCCGCCCGGCTCGCGCCCAACGACGGGATGATGGCGTACCACAAGGCATAACCCAGCCCCGAGGTCACAGCGCCTGACACAATCGCCAAAGCCACGCCGGTCACGCTCAAAACGCCCCAGATAGGCAGCAAGAACATCGCCGCCAAACCCACCGGCGCCGCCAAGATAAAATTCATCGCCGAGGATTGCGTCGCATCCTTCGCCCCCTGCCCGGCCAAAGAATATATCCCCCAGCCAACACCAGCCGCCGCCATCAAAACCACCGCCCCAATCGGCAAGGTCAAAGCCTCACTCGGCCACAAAAGCCACGCCAATCCAGCCACAGCAATCCCAGCGCCCAGCATCCTTTGAGCGGGCACATCCTCGCCTCGCATCAATGCTGCGACAAACATCGTCACCTGAACAACGCCAAACAAAATCAGCGCGCCCACACCCGCATCAAGCGCCTGATAGGCCAGCGAAAATCCAAAGATATAAGCCAGCAGCGACGTCACCCCAACGGCCCTCACGCGACCGCCCAGCGCAAATCCTTTGCCCTGCCAAGCCACCAGAGCCGCGAGCATCACTGCCCCCGCCGACAACCGCAACGCGCCAAACACAACCGCGTCCATCCCCCCATCCACAATCGCCACTCGATTGAGAACCGAGTTCGCGGCAAAGGCCACCATGGTCACGAGGGTCAGCGCAAATATCCGCATCGCTATTTCTCTTGCTCCAAATATCCTCGCCGAAGGCATCCCACCCTTAGCCACAAAAAAGGGCCGCTCCAACCGGAGCAGCCCTCAATTCACACAGATGTGCGGTGATGATTACATCATGCCGCCCATGCCGCCCATGTCTGGCATGCCGCCACCTGCTGGTGCGTCTTTGACAGGCTTGTCCGCAACCATTGCTTCGGTGGTGATCAGAAGACCAGCAACAGATGCCGCGTCTTCCAGAGCCGTCCGGGTCACTTTCGCTGGGTCGATAACGCCAAAGCCGAACATGTCGCCATATTCTTCGGTTTGTGCGTTAAAGCCGAAGGCAGTGTCGTCAGATTCACGGATCTTGCCCGCAACAACCGCACCGTCGACACCAGAGTTCTCAGCGATCTGACGCAGAGGCGCTTCGATGGCTTTGCGAACGATGTTGATGCCTGCGTTCTGGTCAGCGTTTGCGCCTTCCAGACCGTCCAGAGCTTTGCCACCCTGTACCAGAGCAACACCACCACCCACGATCACGCCTTCTTGTACGGCCGCGCGGGTCGCGTTCAGGGCGTCATCAACGCGGTCTTTGCGCTCTTTCACTTCAACTTCGGTCATGCCGCCAACGCGGATAACCGCAACGCCGCCCGCGAGTTTCGCAACACGCTCTTGCAGCTTTTCACGGTCGTAATCAGAAGAGGTCTCTTCGATCTGGCCGCGGATCTGGCCAACACGTGCCTCGATCTCTGCTTTCTCACCAGCTCCGTCCACAACAGTGGTTTCGTCTTTGGTGATGTTGACGCGCTTGGCGGTGCCCAGCATGTCCATGGTGACGTTCTCAAGCTTCATGCCGAGGTCTTCGGAAATCACTTGGCCGCCGGTCAGGATCGCGATGTCTTGCAGCATCGCCTTACGACGATCGCCGAAGCCAGGTGCTTTCACAGCCGCGATTTTCAGACCGCCGCGCAGTTTGTTGACAACCAGAGTTGCCAGCGCTTCGCCTTCAACATCTTCTGCGATGATCAGCAGAGGCTTCTGAGACTGGATCACAGACTCAAGCAGTGGAACCATTGGCTGCAGGGAAGACAGTTTCTTTTCGTGCAGCAGGATCATGCAGTCCTCAAGATCTGCAGTCATCTTGTCTGGGTTGGTCACGAAGTATGGGGACAGGTAGCCGCGGTCAAACTGCATACCTTCAACAACGTCGGTCTCGGTTTCCAGACCTTTGTTTTCCTCAACGGTGATAACACCTTCGTTGCCAACTTTCTGCATCGCGTCTGCGATCTGACGACCGATCTCAGCTTCGCCGTTTGCAGAAATGGTGCCAACCTGTGCAACTTCGTCAGAGTCTTTGACTTCGCGTGCGGAAGCAACAATCGCTTCAACAACTTTCGCAGTTGCCAGGTCGATGCCGCGCTTCAGGTCCATTGGGTTCAGGCCAGCTGCAACTTGCTTCAGACCTTCTTTAACGATCGCCTGCGCCAGAACGGTCGCAGTGGTGGTGCCGTCGCCCGCTTCGTCGTTGGTGCGAGAAGCAACTTCTTTCACCATCTGCGCGCCCATGTTTTCGAACTTGTCTTCCAGCTCGATCTCTTTGGCAACGGATACACCGTCTTTGGTGATGCGTGGAGCGCCGAAAGATTTGTCCAGAACTACGTTCCGACCTTTCGGGCCCAGAGTAACTTTAACAGCATCCGCGAGGATGTTTACGCCGCGCAGCATTGCGTTGCGGGCATCGGTGTCGAACTTTACGTCCTTAGCAGCCATTGTGCTTTACCTCTTTGAAATTCTTGAAATTGGATCGACGACTTAGGACAGGATGCCCATGATGTCGGATTCTTTCATCATCAGCAGCTCTTCGCCGTCGACTGTGACTTCGGTGCCGGACCATTTGCCGAACAGAACCTTGTCGCCAGCCGCAACTGCCGGAGCAATCAGCTCGCCGCTGTCTTTGCGTGCGCCTGCGCCCACTGCAACAACTTCGCCCTCAGAAGGCTTTTCTTTTGCGCTATCTGGAATGATCAGACCGCCTGCGGTTTTCTCTTCGCTCTCAAGACGACGAACCAGCACACGATCGTGTAGAGGTGTAAGTGCCATTATAGGTTTCCCTAACAAAGTGTCTCCCTGACTCCCTCAGCGGAGTCGTTAGCACTCCCAGTCGGCGAGTGCTAACAGGCGAATAGTTAGGAGTTGGGATGGGAGGAGTCAACGGTGTGTGGAAAGTTTTTGCCGATCGCAAAACCGCTCTATCTTACACACTAGAACAGAATGGGACTCGACATGCTGCAAGACAAGAAATCAGAAACAGATGCGGAAAAACAAAAGGTCATCCTGACGCGTTTGGTCAAAGAGCTTTCAGACAGCTACCCAGATTTATACTACCAATCCACAAGTCAGATCGCTCGATTGATACGCGACCTGATCGATGCCGGAAGATCTCTTAATGGCGAAGAACGAAAAGTCATGGAACGTCTTGGGCACCGAGACATAGAAGTCCTTCTAAGTCTGCACTAATCGCCGGCAAACCCGGCTGCGGCAAAATCCGTCACCCCATAAACCCCACGCTCGACCTTCTCAAACCACCCATAATGGTTCGCGGCCATAATCGCCGTCGCCTTCGGCACCCCCACAGCCTTCGCAACCTCAGCCCCCCGGCTCGGCCCATGCTCCGCCAAATAAGCCGCGCAGCGCCGCGCCTCCTGCAGATAGGCCGTCTCAACTTTCCCGCGCGTGCCACCTAGGTTCGGGTCCCCCTCGCGCCGTTCAAACTCCTTCAAGAGTGCCCCTTTGCGCGGCTTGCTCTTCCTTGGTTTAAATTCGGCAGGGTCAGCATGCACCTGCACATGCCCATCGTCCAACTTCACCGACAAAACCCCAACACCCAGCCGCTTACACAAGCCAACATTGCCCTTAAACGTTCGCCACCCAGATTTCCCCTTCCAGCGCGGCACACAAACATAGACCCAATCGCTCACCCGCTGCCGCGCCACTGCCTGCTGCAAAAGCGCCAGTGAAAACCCGACCTTCAACTCCACAATCACCGGATCCTCGTCCGCGCGACAGGCCATCACATCACAAGCCCCCACCTCAGCCTTCACCTCAAAAC
Source organism: Cognatishimia sp. (assembly GCA_013215215.1). Classification (GTDB taxonomy): domain Bacteria; phylum Pseudomonadota; class Alphaproteobacteria; order Rhodobacterales; family Rhodobacteraceae; genus Cognatishimia. The sequence continues at coordinate 19,338 of JABSOU010000046.1, forward strand.
CTTGCCCCTCAAGCCAAGCCTTCACCGGCAAATATAGATCCGTCTCTTTCATGGATGCAGGCTACCCCGCCGCTACGCGCAATCCCACCCATTTTCTCTTGCTCGAAATATCCTGGGGTGAGACCCGTCTCGCAAATGCTCGAGGAGCATTTGAGGGTCGAATGGGCGGAGCCCAAGGCAGCGCCCTCAATGCGACATCTCCCCACGTGACAACACCGCAAACCCCGCCTATAAGGCCCGCAAAATCGCACGCCTCCCCGGCACTACCAAGGACATACCCGATGACGATCCAAGTATTTGGCCATAAATCCCCCGACACCGACACGACCGGCTCCGCCATTGTGTGGGCTTGGTACCTCAACGAGGTGAAAGGCACGCCAGCCGAGGCGGTGCTTTTGGGTGAGCCAAACACCGAGGCCGCTTTCATGCTGACCCGCTGGGGCTTTGAGAAACCTGCGATCATCGAAGACGTGGCCGATGACGCCCCAGTTGTGATCGTTGACACCAACAACCCAGCCGAGCTGCCAGCCAATATCAACAACACCGACATCCAAGCTATCATCGACCACCACAAGCTGGTCGGCGGTCTGGAAACCAAAGGCCCGATTGACATCACAATCCGCCCGCTGGCCTGCGCGGCGACAATCCTGATCGACCTAATGGGCGAGGACGCCGCCAAAATGCCTGACGCGATCAAAGGCGCGGCGCTGACTTGCATCCTGTCTGACACACTGGAGTTCCGCTCTCCAACCACCACCGATCACGACAAAGCCGTGGCCGAGAAACTGGCGGCAGATCTGGGCCTCAACATCACCGACTACGCGTCAGAGATGTTCGCCGCGAAATCTGACGTCTCTGCCTTCTCTGATGCAGAGCTGATCCGCATGGACTCCAAAGAATATGAAGTCGACGGCACCAAATTCCGCGTCTCGGTTCTGGAAACCACCGCGCCAGAGATCCCGCTGAACCGCAAAGACAGCCTGATGGAGACCTACGCCACCGTCAAAGCTGAGGACGACGTTGATGAAGTCCTGCTCTTCGTGGTCGACATCCTCAAAGAAGAAGCGACGCTTCTGGTGCCAAACGATCTGGTCAAAGGCGTTGCTGAAAAGAGCTTTGACGCGACAGTTGACGGCGACACCGTTGTCCTGCCCGGCATCATGAGCCGCAAAAAGCAGATCATTCCGAACCTCAAAGTCTGATCTGATCGCCAGATTTCTCAAAGAGCGCCTCACCCGGGGCGCTCTTTTCTTTTGCGCATAGCAAATCTGTTACAGCTCGGGCATAAGCAGGCGCAACTTAGACTCTCAAAGGCCGCCCCATGACCCAGATCATCGAGCATCTCTCAGACATTTCCGATCGCTATGACGCGCTGTTCGTCGATCTTTGGGGCTGTGTGCACAACGGCATCACTGCCTTCCCAGAGGCGGTCAAAGCGCTGCAAGACTACCGCGCGCGCGGCGGCATCGTGGTTCTGGTCACGAACTCTCCCAAGCCCCGCAAAGGCGTGGGCGAGCAACTCGCAAGCTTCGGCGTACCAGCTGACGCCTATGACACGATCTCGACTTCAGGCGATTCCGCGCGCTCGGCGATGTATCAGGGTGCGGTCGGTCAAAAGGTCCACTTCATGGGAGAGTGGGCCCGCGATGAAGGCTTCTTTGAGCCCCTCAACGTGCTGGATAACCCCCTTGAGATCGAAATCGTCCAGCTGGAAGAGGCCGAAGGCATTGTCTGCTGCGGCCCCAATGACACGATGGCAGATCCTGAGGTGAACCGCCCGGCTTTCCTCTATGCCAAGCAGAAGGGTATGAAACTGCTCTGCGCCAACCCCGACATCATCGTCGACCGTGGCGAAGTGCGGGAATGGTGTGCAGGCGCGTTGGCGAAACTCTATACCGAGATGGGCGGCGAGAGCCTCTATTTCGGCAAGCCGCATCCGCCGATCTATGATCTGGCACGCCGCCGTCTGGCCGAGGTTACAAACGCACGCAACCTGGCCGACATCCCTGACACAAAGATCCTCGCCATTGGTGACGGCATTCACACGGACATTGCAGGCGCGATGGGTGAGGACATCGATGCTCTGTTCATCACAGGCGGCCTCGCGGCGGCCGAGACGAAAACCGATCGGCAACCCGATCCGGACGCTCTGGACACCTATATCGCCAAAGAAGCACGCCACCCTCAATACTCCATCGGTTTCCTGAGATGACCTAAGGGCGCGGTAAAGCCTGAGCTTTTCACGTCACGCTCTGAGTCAAATTCTTTACCAATCGCCCAGCGGGAACTCTAATTCCCCTTGATTTTCTGCACCTGCGAAGTAATAAAATTTCGCAGGAAGGATGAATCGCGTGCATTTGTTTTGCGCCCGATCTGCGGAGGACCAAATGTTGGACAATTTCCCACGCGGTACGATCTGTATCGAAGACATCGAAATGGGCATGATGCGTTATGTGCGCAAAGTGGTCACGGATGACGACATTCAGAAATTCGCAGAGGTCTCGACCGACCATAACCCGGTGCATATGGATGATGACTATGCACAGGACACGATCTTTCAGGGTCGCATTGCCCACGGCATGCTGACGGCTGGGCTGGTATCGGCAGTGATCGGGGAACAACTGCCCGGTCACGGTACCATCTACATGAGCCAGAACCTGAAATTCCTCGCCCCGGTGCGCCCGGGCGATCTGGTGACGGCAGAGGTCGAAGTCACCGGGATCGAGATCGGCAAACGCCGCGTGCAACTGGATTGCCGCTGTATCGTAGATGGCAAAAAGGTTCTCATCGGCGAAGCGATGGTCATGGCACCGTCCCGCAAATTCGACTGAGGGCAGCGCGCGCGGCTCGCGGGCGAATTTGAGTATTTTTGGCAAGATGAAAGCCAACGGGACGATACCCCTTGCACGGGGTGTCTGACAGGGCTAACGCTTTGGCCTATGCGGATACTCCGAGACTATAAGTTCATTGCGAATGAAGACCGCGGCGCGAGTGTCGCCATCGGGAATTTTGATGGCGTTCATATTGGCCATCAATCTGTGATTTCTCTGGCCCAGGCCGCCGCACCAGATGCGCCTTTGGGTGTCATGTGTTTTGAACCCCACCCGCGTGCCTATTTCGCGCCTGACATGGCGCCGTTTCGTCTAACCGGCCCCGATGCACGCGCGACACGGTTGGAAAAGCTTGGCGTCGAGCGCCTGTATGAGTTGCCGTTCAATCAGGCTTTGGCGAGCCTGACACCCCGCGAGTTCGCGCAGGATGTGATCGTCGATGGGTTAGGGTTGGCCCATGTGGTCGTCGGAGCGGACTTCTGTTTCGGAAAAGGTCGTAAAGGCACCGCCGAGGATCTTGTTGCTTTGGGAAATGAGCTCGGTTTCGGAGTGACCATTGCACCGCTTGTGACAGGTGGCGATCAACAGGTCTCGTCCACCAACATCCGCAATGCACTGAGTGACGGCCGCCCGCGCGATGCCGCCGCGATGTTGGGGCATTGGCACCGCATCGAAGGACCTGTGATTGGCGGTGAACAACGCGGGCGTGAGCTTGGTTTCCCGACCGCGAATATGTCAATCGACGGTTTGCACCCGCCGAAATTCGGTGTCTATGCTGTCCTTGTTGACGTTCTAGATGGCCCCCATGCGGGCAGCTATCTGGGCGCTAGCTCTGTCGGTGTGCGCCCGATGTTTGGCGAGAACACCGCCAATATCGAAACCTATCTCTTTGATTTCAAAGGTGACCTCTATGGCGCGCAGCTCTCTGTGGCCTTGGTGGAATTCCTACGGCCCGAGCTGAAGTTTGACGGCCTAGAGGCGCTCGTCGCTCAAATGGACGCCGATTGCACAAAATGCCGCGAGATCCTGAGCGCGTTATGAGCGACCCGATTGATCGCAACGGGCTGGGCAAGCGGTTTTGGGAAATGAAGCCCCTCACAAAGATGTCCCAAAAGGAATGGGAAGCGCTGTGTGATGGCTGTGGCAAATGCTGTCTGAACAAATTGGAAGATGCGGACACCGGAGAAGTCGCCCTCACCCGCGTCGCCTGCCGCCTGCTGGACGACAGCACCTGCCGCTGCGCGCAATATGAGATCCGCCATCAGTTCATCCCCGAATGTATCGTTCTGAGCCCCGACAATATCGACACCCACGCCTATTGGATGCCCAAGACCTGCGCCTATCGCCTCTTGTGGGAAGGCAAGCCGCTTTATGACTGGCACCCTCTGATTTCGGGACGTGCCGAAACAGTTCACGACGCGGGCGTTTCGGTCCAAGGTATGACGGTCTCGGAATGGGAGATTTCCGAGGACGAGTGGGAAGATCATATTATCGAGGAGCCGCTGTAAATGTATTTCGCATCAGACAATGCAGGACCTGTTCATCCTCAGGTTCTCGCGGCTGTGGCTAAGGCCAATGACGGCTATGCCATGGGCTACGGCAATGACCCTCTGACCGCAGAGGTTCAGGCGCAGATTCGTGACCTCTTTGAAGCGCCCGAGGCGATGGTGCATTTCGTGCCAACGGGGACTGCGGCGAATGTTCTGGCTCTGGGTTGCCTCGCAAACCCATGGGACACGATTTTCTGCGCACGCCATTCCCATATCCAGATGGACGAATGCAACGCCCCCGAGTTTTACAGCGGCGCCAAGCTGACCACCGTGGGTCACGGCGACAAACTTGACCCCAAAGTGCTGCGCAAAAAGATCGCCTCAACCGGCGTCCTCGGCGTGCATGGCGCACAGCGAGGCCCTGTTTCGATCACGCAGGTCACGGAATTTGGCCAGATCTACACGCTCACAGAACTCGCAGAGCTGACAGCCGTCGCCAAAGACTTCGACTGCCCCGTGCATCTGGACGGCGCGCGTTTTGCCAATGCTCTGGTCGCGTTGAATTGTTCGCCTGCGGACATGACTTGGCGCTTAGGCGTCGATGCGGTCAGTTTCGGAGGCACCAAGAACGGCTGTATGGGCGTTGAGGCCGTGGTAATCTTTGATCCGACCAAAGCTTGGGAATTTGAACTGCGTCGCAAACGCGGCGCACATCTCTTTTCCAAACTGCGCTACCTGTCAGCGCAGATGAAGGGCTATCTGGCCGGTGACCTGTGGAAGACAACGGCACGTCAGGCCAATGACAATTGCGTACGTCTGAGGGCGGGCCTCAAAGGCGCAGGCGTGGCGTTCGACTATGAACCGCAAGCCAATATGATCTTCTGCCAAATGCGCCGCGACGCCCATAAGCGTCTGCAAGACGCAGGCGCTATGTACTACCTACTGGACGGCACGCTCGCAGGCCCCGACGCAGAACTCCTACCAGCCCGCCTGGTCTGCGACTGGTCCATCAGCAACGAGCTCATCGACCAATTCGTCGAGATCGTGAAAGGCTAAGCCTTATTCTCTTGCCCCAAATATTCCGGGGTGAGACCGCAGGTCGAGGGGCAGAGCCCCTACCCCACCAGCGCAGGCGTCATTCTGATCAGCGTTGGGCGATCTGCGTCAAAGGCCTTGAGTGCTTCAGCCGCCAGCTCTGACAGGCTCCCGGGCTCAACCGCGTGGCAGCCATAAGCTTTGGCCAAAGCAAGAAAATCGGGGTTATAGGCCGTCACCGCATTTGGCGCGATCTGGCTGCGCACCATTGAATCCTCAATCTCTTTCAGCTTGGCGTTGTCCCATAGAAGGATCGGGAAGCCGAGGCCCATTTCCACGGCCGCGCCCAACTCCTGCACCGTGTACTGAAACCCATAGTCGCCCGCGATACAGACCGTGGGCTTGCCGCGCCGCGCCATAGCGCCTCCGATGGCGGCAGGCAGTGCATAGCCAAGCGTGCCAAAGCCTGACGGGTGGTGCCAATGGCCCGGATGCTCCATGTCCCAGACCTCTTTGCCGACATAGGCAAACTGCGTCATATCCGAGAAATACATCGCATCATCCGGCATCGCCTCGCGCAAAGCGTCACAGATCGCGACGATGCCCGGGCGTTCTGAATCCGTCTCATTGCGCCAGATGTCGCGGGACTTGGCGACTTCTGCAGCCGCCCAATCAGAGGCCTGTTCAGTCAATTGCGCATCCAAAGCGGCCAGAAAACTCTTCGCGTCGCTCAGCACCTGCACATCATTGCGATGCAGATCTCCAAGGACCATCGGATCGATATCGACGCGCACCAGATCGCAAGCATGCCCCAAGTCGCGCCGCCAAAGATCAACTTCAGAGAGTTCCGTACCAACCGCAATCACCAGATCCGCTGTTGCAATCACATCAGCACTTGAAGGGCGTGCCAAAGTAGCGCCGTAAGTCAATGGATCCGAGGGGTCCACAACCCCGCGGCCAGCGTAGGTGACAAAAGACGCCGCGTTTGTCTTCGCAAGAACTGCACGCGCCTCGTCAGAGGCGTGCTTCGCGCCGCCGCCAAAAACAAACAATGGACGTTTCGCCGAGGCCAGGCGCGTGGCGACATCTGCCACTTTGCTCACGTCCAAAACCTCAGTGCCAGACCATATCTGCGGCGCGGGCGCAGCCTCCGCCTCTGATCCTGCCAACGCAATCGGCACCTGAATATGTTTCGTCCGAGGTCGCGCGGTTTTGAACTCGCTAAAAGCGCGATCGATCAACTGATAGGCCGCATCGGCCGTATAGGCCTCGTGGCTCCAGTCACAGACCGTCGCTGCAGCGCCCTCTTGGTTCTTCATCTGGTGCAATTGACCTTTGTAGGAGGCGGTTTCATCCAGACAGGAAGAAATCACCAGCACAGGCACAGAGTCGCTATAGGCCTGCCCCATCGGCGTCATCGCATTACAAAGCCCCGGCCCCGTAATCACATAAGCCACACCTGGATTACCCGAGGTGCGCGCATAACCATCGGCCATGAACCCTGCCCCCTGTTCATGACGCGCCAGAACATGCGTGATGCCAGCCTCTTCGATGCCGCGATACATTTCGACATTATGCACGCCGGGAATGCCGAAAATCACATCGACGCCACGCGCCTTCAGCATATGGGAAATCTGCGCTCCAAGAGGGCGTTTGGACATTTAAGCTCTCCAGAATTGAGGGGTAAAGATAACAAAGACGGCCAAAAGCTCGAGCCGCCCAACCAGCATTCCAATGGCCAAGAGCCATTTGGCGGTGTCGTTCAATGTGCTGAAATTTCCTGACGGCCCGATGATATCGCCAAGCCCTGGGCCGATATTCGCGATGGCCGCGGCGGCACCGGACACAGAGGTCAGAAAATCCAAACCGGTCATCGCCAGAAACACAGACAAGAGACCAAGCGACACCACAAAGAACACGAAGAACACCATCACCGAACTCAGCACGTCGTCGCTGACGGCGCGGCCTGCATAGCGCGGAGTGAACACCCCATTGGGCGTGTGGATCTTTTGGATTTGAACGCGGATCGCCGAAAACAACAGCTGATAGCGGAAGATTTTGATGGAACAGGCGGTCGAGCCCGCGCAGCCTCCGATCAGGCCGATGAAGAAGAACATGGCGATGAGGCTGCTGCCCCAAGTCATATAATTCGCGCTGGCGTAGCCGGTGCCAGAGATGATGGAGGTGATGTTGAACAGTGCCTCGCGGAAGCTTTCTTTGGGGTGTTTTGGAAAGACTGTGGTCAGAAGAATTGTCGACAGCACGACTAGCACCAGGATGATCGCCAGAAAGCTGCGCACCTGAGAATCTTTGAACAGTGGGGATGAGGCCCCATTCACCAGCTGCACGTAGCGCACAAAGGGCAAGGCCGCGAGGAACATGAACACCACGGCCGCATATTCCGTGGGCCCACTAAATGTGCCGAAGGACGCATCGTAGTTCGAAAAGCCTCCAGTCGAGACGGTGGTGAACGCATGCACCAAGGCGTCAAAGAAGGACATGCCAAAGATCAGGTAGACCACGATGCAGGCCACAGTCAGAAAGATATAGATGCTCGAGATTTGCGCCGAGATCTGCGTCGCGCGCGGCAAGATTTTCCCCATAGTATCAAAACCTTCGGAGCGGAAAATCTGCATGCCGCCGACCCGTAGTTCTGGTAGAAACACCATTGCTACAACGATAATCCCGATCCCGCCGAGCCATTGCAGAATGCCCCGCCAAAGCAAGAGCCCACGCGGTAAGGTCTCTAGCCCTGTTAGAACGGTCGAGCCGGTGGTGGTCAGACCCGACATCGCTTCAAAGAATGCATCGACAAACCGCGCTTCGGTTGCGCCCAAAACAAACGGCAACGCGCCAAAGATCGGCAGTGCCAGCCAGACTCCCGTGGTCAACATAAAGGTCTGTTGCAGAGTCAGCCCTTGCTGGTTGCCCGACTGACAGGCCAAGGCCACGAGCCCGCCGACAAGAACAGTAAACAACGCGCTTTCGCCAAAGACGGGCCAATGACCTTGCCCGTCGATGATATCCATCACCATGGGCGGCAGCATCGCGACACCCAGCATGGCCACCATGAGGCCAATGACATATCCGACAGGTCTTAGGTCGATCATAGGCGCAGCGTTGGCGTGAACGTCACCCAGTGTCAACTCATAGCGTGACTGCTAGTTCGTTTCTCCGAAAATGCGCAGGCTTTCCGTGCGGCTGCGCGTCTCGCGTTCAAGGCAGCTATAGTACATCAG
>JABSOU010000047.1 GCA_013215215.1 Cognatishimia sp.
TGGGTGTCTCGCTCGTTGGGTTCGGTAAATCCCGAAGCTTCGACACAAGCTGAAGCCCAGACATTTTCGGCATTTTAATGTAAGTGACTAGGGCGGAGCAGTCCCCACCTTCTGAAATGTATTCTAGCGCGTCTTCCGGCCTCGCGAATGGGCGACAAACTAGCCCTTCGTCAACAAGAGCATCGGATAGAGCAACTAGTGTGTCTTCGTCATCTTCTACAAGTACAATTGTACTCAGTTCGATAGGGAGGGTATTTTTCATGAGCAGAAATTGTTCTCTAGCGATGTATTCTGGGCGCCTAGCACCCCTTTTGCTGGTGATTATGTATCACGAAAAGTGAGTACAGCACGCGCTTGGATATCCCCTGGCACAAACGGATAGCCAATAGCTCGTTTGAATACTGCGGATGTTCGCTGGATCAACAAACGCGCACCTGCACCAACCCACGCCACCTCACGCGAGGGGATCGCCGGGACAACAAGCACGACGATTGGACTAGAGCGGCCTATGGATTGGATCACGCCTTGCTGCCTCGTGAGTGAGGCGCGCTGGGTGTTCTGGTGGGAGCACCCGCCACACCCGAACAGGGGCATTTCTAGGGGCATTCTGGGCCACTACGGCCTGACCGCATCTAGCAAACACTCAAGAAAGGAATATGGCTGTGCGCACAGTCTTGAGCTAACTAGTCTCGCAACTTTTCCCTGCTTACAGGGAAGACATCAGGGAAGTTTCAATTTTTTGGCTGACTTCGAACCAACCAACCCCAAGAAAATTATTGGATTCAGCACTATAGGAAGCGTATTCCCTAAGCTCCGCTGCAGGGAAACTGAATTTGCATGCAGGGAACAATTAACGTTGTAACATGGATGCAGGGTTCGAAAATGCCGAGTATCTGAGGTGTTCAAATGACTGGTTCCAATCGAAATCGAAAGCTGTCTCTTGATGCCGGCTGGCAGCACTACTGGTTTGTTTTGTTCCCCGAAGGAATTGATTGGCGATCTGACTTTGAAACGGAAATCAGGCAACACCTGTACTCGCCTGGGGATTTCAAAGTGTTCCAAAAAGCCGGACACTTGGAAGGCGAGCCTCCCGTTTGGGCCACTAATCTTGTACTTCAGGTCCAAAAGGCATCTGTCACTGTGACGTTTTCGAATGTCGAAATTGGCAAATTTCCATTTTTTTTGGACCAACTTATACCGGTCCTAAGCAACTGGAATGGTAGAAATCCGTTTGATAAGACAGCCGGGCGGTCAGACCTTACAGATAAAGAGCAGCGAGAATGTCGGGATCTAGTTCACGCAGTTGTTCTCAACTGCTGCAAAGAAATCCAAAACCGTTTCCTTCGCCATTTGACGGATAGCGAGCAGCCAGCGTTCGACATCTTTTGTAAGCCGAACGGTGACGTAATTGCAGACGAGAAGAAGTTGCCGCCCGAAGGTTTAAAGGATGTGGTTCGCATCGACATTAATAGAAACGAACTTAAAAATAGACTTGGCCAAGCGGTCTATAGCTATGTTCAAATCCAAATGCACAAACCGTCACCGTCCAAGGCTGGGCCTCGCGGCTCGTTTCACGAGCAAGATGAGGAATTGATCAATGAGATGAAATCCTTGATCGATGAGAAACGTCAGCCCAATGTAGCTCAAGCCGCGCTGGCAGTACTCGCAAAGGCACCAAAGCGCCGCAAATCTTCTGAGGAAAGCGTTTTGCGACGACTGCAGAACAAATTCTCTCAAAAGTATCCAAGTTACTCAAATCGTTCTTCTAAAACGGACAATTGGACCTAAGAAGCTCACAGTTTGCACTCTATTCTACATTCAGAACTAACAAAGTTTCAGTGCTGCATATTATCATTTCTTAAACTTTGACCTTCTGTGTTCACCGTCGATTCCTCGGCGTTGATAATCAGGAGGCAGTAATGGAAAATAAAGTATCAAGAGCACAAGTTAGCGCCGGTGAACTACCCGATGGACCACCCATACCAGAAAATGTCGAGTTTATCGCAACAGGTAAACTCAAACCCAATCCTCGAAACGCGCGCACCCATTCGTATAAACAGATCAATCAAATCGCAGAAAGCATTCGGGCGTTTGGGTTTACCAATCCAATTCTGATCGATGATGATTGTGTTGTCATCGCCGGGCATGGCCGTTTGCAGGCCGCAAAGAAATTAGAACTTACTCGTGTTCCCGTGATGCGTCTCAGCCATTTATGTGATGCTGAAAAGCGTGCGTACGTCCTAGCAGACAACAAGATTGCTCTCAACGCGGGTTGGGATAGCGAACTTCTCTCAATCGAGCTCGGCGATCTGGCCGACTTGTTACCAGCGATAGACATCGATCTTGAGATCACCGGCTTCGCCACCGGCGAGATCGACATTCTGTTGTCCGACCACGAGGTCCCTACCCCATCTCAGACCGAAGAAGACGTATTGCCCGAGCCTGCCTCGGTATTGGTCTCTAAACTAGGAGACATATGGCAACTTGGTGGGCACCAAGTTCTATGTGGGGATGCTCGGGACTCAGAAGCAATCTTACAGTTTTTTGCAGGACAAAGCGTGAGCTTGGTCATTACTGACCCGCCATACAACGTGCGGATCCAAGGGCATGTTGGTGGTAGGGGCAAAACCAAACACGAAGAGTTCGCTTTTGCATCTGGAGAGATGTCCGATCATGAATTCACAGAGTTTTTGAGCAAAAGCATTTCTGCCATGCTGCTCCAAGTGGATGACGGCGCACTGCTATACATATTCATGGACTGGCGCCACATCGAGACTTTGCTTTCAGTCGGCCGAGATCTAGGCCTAAGTCTCAAAAATATCTGCATCTGGAACAAAACCACTCCAGGACAAGGATCATTCTATCGTTCAGCACATGAACTCGTTGCAGTGTTTGCAAAACCAGGAAATGCCTGCGCCAACAACGTGCAGCTTGGGCGTTACGGTCGAAACCGGAGCAATGTTTGGACCTATCCTGGAGTAAACACGTTCCAAACCGGGAAAGGTGACGATCTAGCTTTACATCCAACGGTTAAGCCCGTCGCAATGATTGCCGAAGCCATCAAAGATGCGTCACCAAGAGGGGCTGTCGTATTTGATCCCTTTCTCGGTTCGGGAACGACCTTACTGGCAGCAGACAAGGTAGGCCGTCGATGTTACGGCGTTGAATATGAACCAGAATATGTTGATACAGCAATCAAGCGGTGGCAGCTTTTAACAGGGAAAGACGCAATTCTACGCCGTCGTGTGGAAGAGAATTGCGATCGTTATGCCGTCGAAGAACTGACCTTCGATGAGTTGTCCAGTCGATTGCCAACTACCGTTGGGCAAAACCCATGAACGAGGACATTCCAGAAAATGAACACTCCGAGCCACAAGACTACAAGGTAGGCTACGGTCGGCCGCCGAAAGCGACACAGTTCAAACCTGGTCAGAGCGGCAATCCAAAAGGGCGGAAAGCAAAACCCAAAAGCGTTCAAGAACAAATGCGCATGGTGCTTTCCAAGAAAGTTGAAATCTCGGAAGGCGGGAAAACAAAGCGCCTTACCCTTCAAGAGGTCATGCTACGCAACATTGCAAACAAGGCCGCCAAAGGCGACCTCAGAGCCGCAAGTTTTGTGCTGGGGCTGCTAAACTCCGAAGCAGCTTCAGAAAGCGACACAATCGACCAGAACAAACTCTCAAACGAAGACTTGGCGCTATTTGAGCAAATGATGGCTGAGTTGAGCCCACCATTGGAGTCGCCCGCACCAAACGAAGGTATTGAACATACTATCGAAACCTTGAGCCTTAACTTGAACGAGCAAAAGGAAAACGCCAATGACGCATAAGCCGACTTTGAGCGTTGAAATGCAGGACATGATCCGCAAGAACCCTGAGCTGCTTCTGAAACTGAAACTTCGCACACAACTAAAGTGGTTCATCGCAAAGTGCTTTGGCACGCTCAATCCTGGTACTAATTATCTTCCCAACTGGCACATAGAGGCAATAGCCTGGAAGCTGGAGCAAGTCAGGTTAGGCCATATTAAGCGCCTCATCATCACAATGCCACCGAGGTCAGCAAAGTCGATATCAGCGTCCGTGGCTTTTCCTGCTTTCATACATGGACATGATCCAACTGAGGAGATCATCACAGTCTCCTACGCGCAAAGCCTCGCATCGAAACTCCACAACGATTATCGAACAATCTTAACATCGGAATGGTACAGGGAATTGTTCCCAGATGCGCGGATAGATCCAAAGAAGGAAACTGAACAGGAAGTTCGACTAACAAAACGAGGAGTGCGTTTGGCAACGTCTGTAGGCGGCGTGCTCACAGGACGTGGTGCAGACATAGTTATCATCGATGACCCTTTGAAGGCAGATGATGCTCATTCGGAGGCACTGAGGAACAAGGTCAACGAATGGTATAGTTCTGCCTTGGTGTCTCGCATCAATCACAAGACCACCGGGGCAATTGTGATTGTTACTCAGCGCTTGCATGTAGATGACCTCGTTGGGCACGTTACTGAGTTTGATGACAGCTGGAGAGTTTTGAATCTACCAGCCATCGCACAAAAAGATCAGCAGATCTTGGTAGGACCAAAGCAGTATCATAACCGCAGCAAAGGCACGCTCTTACATCCCGCTCGCGAAACACAGTCTGTCTTAGACGAACTAAAGCTAAATATTGGCTCCGCCGCATTTGAAGCTCAGTATCAGCAATCGCCCGTTCCACCGGGCGGACATTTGTTCAAACGGGAATGGCTCAAGTACTATCCGTTTCTGCCAGAAATCACCGACGACGACACCGTTTTCCAAAGCTGGGACACTGCTTCCAAAACCGGACTTCAGAACGATTGGTCAGTTGGTACAACATGGCTGTATAAAAATGGACACTACTATTTAATGGATGTCGTTCGTGACAAGCTGAACTACCCTGACCTAAAAGCTCGCATGATAGCCGCTGCAGAAAAGCACAAACCGTGGCTTATTATAATCGAAGATACAGGCGTTGGAACAGGCCTGATCGAGGACCTGCGTTCACAAGGTTTTGACGTCATTGACATCTCAGCGACCCAAGCCAAAGAAGCCCGGGCCAACATTCAAACTCCGAAGTTTGAGTCAGGGCGTGTTTGGCTTCCTGAAAAGGCACCTTGGTTGTCAGAGTTAGAGACTGAGCTTCTTGCATTCCCTGCTGGCCGGCACGATGATCAAGTGGACTCAATCGTGCAAGCGCTTGCCTACGATGGCGTCGAAAAGGGCACCGTTACCTACATTACCATAAATCGGCCGAACCGTGATTGGAGGTACCCATGGTCGTATGGCCGCTGGTATTAAGGCACGCCAATATGGTAGCTAGCGGCGGAATCCAATTTGTACCAAATGTCAGTCGTGCGGCCTCTTGCTCACTGCTCGGTGTATGACAAAGAGCCACTTGAAAACTCAGGCAACTTTGTCTCAAACCGGCTACTGGTCGAAATCTCCAATTGGAGTGTTCACTTATGGTGACTCGGCAACCACGTAAAAACGCAATTCCCAAAAAAACTAAGCGCTAAATATAAGTTACCTGATAAACCACTTGTTCGAGCAACAGTTTTTCTACCTCGACAGCATTGAAAGTCACGTGGAAAGAGTTTGATTTCTGTTGCGCTTTCGCTGGTGCTAAAATTGCGTGGAGATCGGTCAATTTCCTATTACGTCGAACCTCACAACACCTTCCGAGATTTTGCACCACCCCAAGCCAACAACACACGCTTTCCAGAACTGCGATATTTTCGGAATCCAGGGCCGTTTTGGAAATCGTTGCGTGGAAATCTCAAGCCGTCATTGCCACTTAAACCAATCACAGTTTTCCTCTTTTTTGTCACTACCCTTCGACGATACAGACTTCTTCGCCTACTTCGGCAATGTCGCCTTCTTCGACCAGAATCTCAATCATGGTCCCATCACCCGGGGCTTCGACTTCATTTGTGACTTTTTCTGTTTCAACGTCATAGAGGATTTCGCCGGCTTTGAAGCTTTCACCAGGCGCTTTGTACCATTTGACGATGGTGCCCTCTTCCATGTTCATTCCAACACGGGCGAGTTTGAGTTTAACTTTCATGACGGACCTCTTATTTCTATTTCACGACGCTGGAGACGGCATCGATGATGCGCTCTGCGGTTGGTAAAAGGGGTTTCTCGGAATTTGGCGCATAGGGCATCGAGACATCGGGCACTGTGACCCGGCGGATCGGTGCTTTGAGATCGCCAAAGGCTTCGTCCGCGACGAGCGCCGCGATATGGCTTGCGGCAGAGCAGGTGTCGCGGGCTTCGTCCGCGATGACCAGACGGCCTGTTTTGCGCACCGATGCGATGATTGCTTCTTTGTCCATCGGGACCAATGTGCGCAGATCGATCACGTCGGCGGCGATACCTTGTTTGCTAAGTTTCTTTGCGGCCTGCAATGTGGGTTTGAGGGATGACCCCATGGTCACGATGCTGACGTCGCTTCCTTCAGCGGGCAAATTCGCGACACCAAAAGGTACAGTGGTATCTTCTGGAACGTCGCCGCTTTCGCCGCCGCGGCCACCCGGTTCGAGAAAGATACAAGGATCATTGCCGCGTAGCGCGGTCTTGAGCAGACCACTTGCATCGGCGGGCGTCGCTGGAGTCAAAACGTTGATGCCCCCCAAATTCATCAAAGCGGGGTAAGGGCTGTCAGAGTGTTGTGCCGCTGTGGAACGTCCGCCGCCGTAGCTTGCAATGATGGTGATGGGGAGGGAAATCTGGCCACCTGTCATCAGGCGCAGTTTGGCCATCTGATTGGCGATGGCGTCAAAGCCAGTGTAGATGAAGTTGGCAAACATCATATGCAGTACGACTTTGTAGCCATTCGCCGCAGCCCCCACCGCCATGCCTGTCAGGGTGGCTTCGGAAATTGGGGTGTTGCGCACCCGATCTGGGCCAAATGCGTTCAACAACCCACGGGTGTCGCCAAAGATGGACGCTTCGACATCTTCACCGATCAGGATGATTTTTTCATCGCGCGCCATTTCTTGATGGAGCGCTTGATTGATCGCCTGGATAAATCTCATCCGTGCCATTTACGCCTCCATCTGCCGGTCGGTGAACATGAGTTTATAGGCCGCATCGGGATCTGGCGGCGTGCCATCCAAGGCGGCTTCGGCGGTGGATTTCACATGGGCTGTGATGTCCGCGATCAGAGCTTCTGACCCATCAATTTTCGCAGCCAGGCGAGTGATGGGGTCCGTGGCAAGGCCTGCGGCCTCTTGTTCTTCGGTGCGGTAAGGGGTGTCCAAAACCACGGCCTCTGCAGAGAAGTGGCCGGACTGGCGCCATGTCTGGGCTTCGATGAAAGCCGGGCCTTTGCCTGCACGAATGTGATCTATCGCTTCGCGGGCGGCCATCCAGACGGCTTCCAGATCGTTGCCGTCGATTTTCCAAACGGGAATGTCAAAGGGCTTTGCGCGATCAGAAATCACGCCTTTGGTGACTGTATCGGCGGGAGAAAACTCTGAGTAGCCGTTGTTCTCGCAGACAAACAGCATCGGGAGTTCCCATAGGGCTGTGATATTCAGGCACTCCATCAGAACGCCCTGATTGGAGGCGCCATCGCCAAAATAGCAGACCGCGATGCTATCTGAGCCATCCAACTTGTGCGCAAAGGCAGCACCTGCCGCAATGGGCAGACCTGCGCCCACGATCCCGTTGGCGCCCACGATGCCTTTGGAAAAATCAGCAACGTGCATGGAGCCTCCCATGCCGCCGCATATGCCTTCGGAAAAGCCATAGATCTCAGCGAACATCGCGCGAAGATCCCCGCCCTTGGCGAGGTAGTGTCCATGACCCCTGTGGGTGGAGGTGATCTGATCTGCATCAGTGAGATGCGCGGAGATGCCTACGGCGATTGCTTCTTGTCCGCTGGAAAGATGCACTTGACCGGGGGTTTGACCCAATTTGGTGGCGGCCAACAGAGCTGTTTCCGCTTCGCGGATCATCACCATATCTGAGAACATGGCCCGGAGCTCTTCCGGTGTCGGAGTGTCGTTTCTGCGATCTGTCACAGGGCCCCCCTGAGTAAGTTAAGATAGTCTTCGACTTCGACAGGCTTTGGGTTCGTCAAAGTCAGGTGATCGGCTTTGGCCTTTTCGGCGATCTCTGTGTAGGTTTCGCCCGTTTCACCAAGCGCCGAAAGCGTGGTGGGCAAGCCGATGGAGGATACGAGATCCGTCGTCCAGTCGTGCAGATTGCGCTTTGTTTTGACGGTCTGCGCCATCTGTTCCATTCGCGCCGGGACAGCGTCGGAGTTGTAGGCCAACACATGAGGCAAAAGGATACCAATCAACGTGCCGTGGTGGTGGTGGTGTTCGCCGAGCGGGGTTGCCATGGCATGCGCTGCGCCCAAACCCTTCTGCAACACCATGCCACCCTCAAGAGAGGCCATCATCATCTCCCACCGGGCTTGGCGATTGCTGCCGTCTTGCACGGCGACAGGCAACCATTGCGCCGCGCGCGCCAAACCATCCAATGCGATGGCATCAGCGGGAGGGTTGATCGTTGGGCTGATAAAAGTCTCAACACAATGGCTCAGCGCATCTATTCCGGTCGCTGCAGTGAGGTTGGCCGGGAGTGAAAGCGTCAGCTCAGGGTCAGCGATGATGGTGTCGGCCACCATATTGAGATTCACAGCAACCATTTTACGGCCGCTTTCCAATGTCATGACACAGGCGCGACCCACTTCTGCGCCGGTGCCCGCGGCGGTGGGGATGGCGATCTGTGGAACAACTTTGCCGATCTTGGCGGAGCCACCTGTTTTGACGTTATAGTCTTCGAGTTTGCCGCCGTGAGACGCCAAAAGCGCAACCGCCTTGGTAAGGTCGATTGGCGAGCCGCCACCCAGGGCGATCAATCCATCACAGCGATGCTCAGCCCAAAGAGCCATACATTCATGCAGTGAGGCTTCCGTCGGATTTTCCGTTGTACCGGTATAGAGAGCCGGCTTGTGCGGTGCGGCAGCATCCAGAACCCGTTGTAGAATGCCCGAGTTCTCAATGCCTTTGTCCGTGATCAGCAGCGGACGTTTGAAGCCGAGCGCATTGATTTCCTGCGCCAACAGGGAGATGGCGCCGAAATCGAACTGGATACGGGAAAGATATTGGATCAGGCTCACTTTGTGCCCGCCTCAAGATAGATGTGTTTTGTCTCGAGGAAGTCATGCAGAGCCTCTGGGCCATGTAAACGTCCCATACCACTTTCGCGGAACCCACCTGTTTCGGCTTCGGCCATGTGGCGGTTGTGGCTATTCAGCCAAACCGTACCCATGCGGATTGCCCGGCTCACGCGCATCGCACGGTTGAGATCATTGGTGTAGACGCTGGCCGCAAGCCCATAGCGGGTCGCATTGGATTTCATGATCGCTTCTTCTTCGTCGCCGAAGGCTTCAAGGGAAATCATCGGGATAAAATGTTCGTTTTGGATAAGATCATGGCTGACCTCATCCAACTTGAAGATCGTGGGAGATATGAAAGAGCCATTGGCGAGATCGCCAGTGCCGGTTTGGCCTTCCAATACTATGTCCGCATTGGCTTTCGCCTGTTCGATGATGCCCAATGCGCGTTGCTGGTTTGGCATGTCAATCAGTGGACCAAGAGCCGTCTCGCGGTCCATTCCGTGCCCCATGCGGGCGTTGCCCAACGAGTCTTTCAGGCGTTTTGTAAGCTCGGCTTCGATTTTGCGATCCACCAGGACACGGCTGATGCACGTACACATTTGCCCATTTAACACGATGGTGGCGCGCGTGATTTCGTTCACTGCGCTTTCGATGTCTGCGTCTGCGAAAACCACCGCTGGGGATTTCCCGCCGAGTTCCAGCGACAGGCGTTTCAGCGTGGGGGCCGCTTTCTCCATGACGATTTTTCCCGTCTGGGAGCTGCCGGTGAAAGTAATCACATCGATTTCAGAATTTGTAGCCAGCTCTGCGCCGACCTCGATGCCGTTTTCATTGACCGAGTTCACGACACCCTTTGGCAGCTCTTCGACCGCATGGAGACATTCCAGTATGGCCGCATTGATCAGCGGGGTCTGGGGTGCGGGTTTGATCACGCTGGTGCAGCCCGCGGCCATGGCAGGTGCAAGCGAGCGGACCAAAAGAGTGACAGGTGCGTTCCAAGGGACGATCACCGCCACGACGCCGGCAGGTTCACGCATGAAGAAAGAGAATTTATCCGGCGCGCTCTCCATCGTGCGACCGTGAATAGCGCGGGCCAAACCTGCGTAGTATTCTGCCTCTACAATCCCCGCCTGGATTTCGTGCTCTGCCTGAGCAATTGGTTTGCCGTTTTCGCGTGTCAGAAGTTCAGCAAGCTCCGCTTTGCGGGCGCGCATGTTGGCGGCAAACGCCATCAAGACGCGATACCGCAGGCGCATGTCTTGCGGCCAGACGCTTGTTTCAAAGGCGTCGCGTGCCGCATTGATCGCGCCTTGCGCGTCTTCGCTGGATCCAAGGATCGCTGTGCCAACGACTTCGCCAGAGGCGGGATCTACGCTCTCGGTGGTTCCCGCGAACGTGCCTTCGGTGAACGAACCGTTGATATAATGACGTGCGACGCTCATGGAATTCTCCCTGTAACTTTGAGAGTCAGTACGAAAAATCCGCCGTTACCAGCAATCCGAATTTGCTTTTGGTAGCAGTTACGTTTTCTTATACCATTAAGAATCAAAGAATGAGGGCCCATGGAGTTTCGTCAGCTTAAGTATTTTTGTGCCGTGGCGGAGCTGGAGAGTTTCACGGCTGCTGCAGATCGGCTCAACGTGACGCAGCCCGCCATTGGTATGCAAATCCGTAAATTGGAAGATGCTGTTGGTCTGAAGCTTATGCTGCGTCATTCTCGTGGTGTGCGTCTGACGCCTGCGGGACGGATCATGTTGGAACAGGCGCAGGGCATATTACGGAAAATCGAAGAAGCGGAGCGAGAACTCGGCAAGGCCCGCAATCAGGATAGCGCTCGCATACGTATTGGGGTGACGCCATCTCTGAGCAACGTGTTTGTCCCGCGACTTATGGAAATCTGTTACGATCAGCACCCAGATCTCTCGCTGGTATTTAAGCAAGGATTGCCGAGCGAGTTGCTTTCCGAGCTCAACGGCGGGAACTTCGACTTTTGTTTTATCAACAGGGATGTTGATCGCGAAAATTACGAGAGCGTGCCACTTTATTACGAAGAAATTCGCCTTATCGGGGCTGCAGAAGAGATCGCGAAACTACCTGATCCTTTGCCAACCGAGATGTTAGCGGATCTGCCGCTCGTGCTTGATGGGCGCGACACAGAGTTGTCATCCACCATTCGGCGGGAACTTCGCCAGTTTGGGCTGGAGATGACAAATGTTATGGAAGTTGGCGCGATTCAAATTCGCAGAACTTACGCTACCAAACGCGCGCGTTTTTGTGTTGCCCCCGCGGCTCTGTTTTATGCGGAAATCGCCTCCGGCGTCTGTGCGTCCCGATCTTTGGGTATTCCGGAACTCAAGAGATGCATCCAATTGGGTGGTCCGCGCGTCGAGGCCATGACAGCGGCAGAGAGCCGCGTGCGTGAGCTTGCGATTTCGATTGTCGATGAAATGGTGACCGAAGAACATTTGGGCTGGGTTCTGCCATAGTCCCCTTTTGACATTAACGCCGCTTTTATCAGCCAGAAGCGTTGCCCCCTTTCCCGCTTACTGCAGAGTTTGCAATGTTTTGCGCAGTTAGGAAATTGGGGTCTCATTTATGTCAGACTACGAAGTAATTGTCGCAGGGGGTGGCCCGGTTGGACTGGGGCTCGCCATTGAGCTAGGTCAACGTGGCGTTTCTGTTTTGGTCGTTGAGAGGTTCCATTCGCGATTGGAAATTCCCAAGGGTCAAAACATGACTCAGCGAACCGCAGAGCATTTCCGAGCTTGGAATACAGTTGCGGAAATGCGCGCGGCAGCGCCTGTGCAGCGGGCGAAAGCGACCACTGGGGCCACGGCCTATGGCACTCTGATTAGTGACTATAGCTACGAATGGCTAAAGCGCGGTTCTGTGGATGCCTATTATGCGGAACGCGCTGTGCGTATGCCGCAGTACAATACAGAATTTGTGTTACGCGATCGCGTAGAGGCGCTTTCAAATGTGCGGGTGATCTATGATTGGTCCGTCGAAGATCTGACACAGAACGCGAATGGTGTAAGTGTAACTTTGCAGGAACGCGACGGTGACGCGCAACAGACCTTCACAGGGCAATATCTTGTTGGATGTGATGGGGCCTGGTCGACGGTGCGCGAAAAGGCAGGCATTGAGCAGGCCATCGACGCACGCGATAAGCGTATGATCCTCACCGTTGTAAAAGCACCGCGCCTAACAGAGCTTGTTGATACACATTATCCGGGAATGGATTTCTTCAATGTTCTGAATCCAAAGCTCGAAGGCTATTGGCAGTTCCTCGGGCGAGTTAACATGGAAGACGATTGGTTCTTCCACATGCCTGTGCCGCACGACACGACGCAGGAGAACGCCGATATCAAAGGTCTGCTGAATGCAGCTATCGGTGAAGAATTTGACCTGACCGTCAAATATCTGGGGTTCTGGGATTTGCGCTTTGCCCAAGCGAAGACCTACCGCGCGGGTCGGATCTTTATCGCAGGGGACGCGGGTCACGCGCATCCTCCTTACGGGGGCTATGGGGTGAATTCCGGGTTTGAAGACGTGCGCAATCTGGGCTGGAAGCTTGCCGCAAAATTGCAGGGCTGGGGCAGCGACGCGCTTTTGGACAGCTACACGGAAGAGCGGCATCCGGTGTTTGCTTCTACTCGAGATGATTTCATCGCCAAGATGATCGACTTGGACGCAGCTTTCACGGCGGAGTTTAGCCCAGAAAAGGACAAAGACGCCTTTGATGCGGCTTGGGCTGAGCGTTCAAAACCTCAGAGCGAAGTGATGCAGTTTGTCCCGAATTATGCGGGGTCTTCGATCGTTGTGGGGGAAGGCACGCCAAGCGCGCGGGGGGCCCATAGTTTTGCAGCTGAGGCAGGATATCACCTTGCGCCTGCGACCTTGGATGACGGGTCGAACATATTTAATCACCTTGGCAGCAATTTTGCTTTGATTATCAGGGACACGTCCAACCTGGACGCATCCGCGCTTAGAAACGCAGCTGATGCACAGGGCATTTCTCTAAAAGTTATCCCTGTGGCCGCAAGTCAGGAAGTGAACCGTTGGGGTGCCGAGGCCATTCTGGTGCGTCCGGATCATTTTCTGGCCTATGCTGGTGCTGCCGATGGCGATGCATTGGCGGATGCACTTCTCTCGGCAACAGGAAACAAGGTTACTGAAAATGTCTAATACCACCGACACACCCGTTTTCTTGTCCGCGCCGACACTTGTTCCTTGCAACGAGGATGTCCCTCTGGCGGTGCGCTTGGACGTTCAATCCGTAGGCGCAGAGCGTGTCTTAGTGCGCATTTCTCAAGCGGGGGAAATCTGGACCACAGATCACGCCACGGGTACTGACCCTCTTTTGGTGCTTGGTTTCATGCCGGATCATGATGCAGAAATCACAGTGCAACTAAAGGGTGCGGGTGGCACAACGACCCATCCAGACACGCTGGTGTTCTCGCCTGAGGGTGTGCCAACGTCGCACTACGAGCGCCCGCCGATCAAACTTGCGCACGCTGATCCAGAGCGGATGGCAGGCAATTTCACGTTCCTATCGGTGCGTCGACGCGCGACTGGCCGCATTCCTGACATGTCTCCAGCACAGCGACAGTTTACCACCAAGTGGGGTATGTTGCTGGCTATTGATCATCAGGGGCGTGTGCGCTGGATGCGGAAAATGAAATATCGCACAGCCGGGCTTGAGCGTCTTGCGAGCGGGAATCTTTTTGTTCACGACACAGAATTTTGCTCATCTGAGATCGGTATGGACGGTGAACTTATCAACGCTTGGTATGCTCAGAAGCGCCCGCAAGGCCCGCATGACAACGCAACACCGGTTGACGTGCAATCGCTGCACCATCAACCGCACCAAATGCCAAACGGTAATTTTCTGGCGGTATCTGGCCATGCGCGCCTTGCAAAGGACTGGCCGGCCTCGGTGCATGAACCCGAGGAATATCGTGCTGACAAAATGATTGTTGGGGACAAAGCCATTGAGTTTACACCGGAAGGCAAAGTTGTTTGGGAGTGGGACAGCTTTGATCATCTCGATGTAAATCGAATTGGCTATGACGCGTTGGACGCCTACTGGCACGTGCGAGGATTTCCTAATCACGGAGATTGGACCCATTGCAACGGCGTGGCCTATGATGAAGAAAACGATCAGGTTTTGCTGTCACTTCGTTTGCAGGATTGCATCATTGCCATCGACAAAAAGAGCGGCGAGATCAATTGGATTTTGGGTGCGCATAGTGGGTGGAATGAGGCACTTTCAAAGAAACTCCTGACACCGGTCGGCGATGATTTCCGTTGGCCGTGGCATGGACACAATCCGCGCGTCACCGGTTCAAACCAGTTCATCATGTTTGACAACGGCATCTATCAGGCCCGCCCGGGCGAAGAGCGTGTCCCTTTCCACAAGAGCTTCTCACGTGGTGTGGAATTTAAGGTGAACGCCGAAGAGATGACGGTCGAACAGGTTTGGAGCTCTGCGCGAACGGATGAAGACGTCAAAGAGCGCAGTTGGGCGATGTCGGATGCGCATCGTTTCTTTGAAACCGATACGGCGATGATAATCCATTCCATCGCGATGCCGCATGGGCGCGATGATATCGGGATTGATGAGGAAGACCGCACCGTTCGATATGTGGCAGATTACCCGTCCTATGCACGCATCCTTGAATATAACCGAGCGGATATCAAAGACGTCATCTTTGATTGTTATATCCGCGATGAGCATGAAATCATTCAGTGGGAAGCCTTCAGCGGCGTACGCGTTCAAAGCCTCTATCCCGCAAGTGCCGATGTGATTTGGACAGACGGTGATGCTTTGGAGGACAGCTAATGGAACCGATACTTCAAATCTCTGATTTGATCGCTTCAGACCCTGCGCACGCGCGGGGTCCGTTTGCACCCGGTTTCGAAAATGGCGCGGGCTTTGTTGTCGATGAAATTCGACCGATGGCGGAGGCCAATGTTCCGTTGACAGACCTGGGATTCATGCGGGCCGACGCGGTTTATGATGTTGTCACCGTCAGCCGTGGACAATTCTTCAAATTGCAGGCCCATCAAAAACGGTTTGCTCGGTCTTGCGAGCGGATGCGTCTGACAAATCCGTATACTATGGAAGAGGAAGCCAAGATCTTAAACGATCTGGTGCTGGCCAGTGGTCTCAAGGATGCATACGTGTGGTGGTGCGTGACGCGGGGTGCCAACCCTACGCTCGCTGCGGATCGGCTTCAGGCGGACAAATTCCAGAATCGCTTTTATGCCTTCGTGATCCCCTATGTCTGGATCAAAGGAGATACCGAGCGCTCAGCCGGGATCAACATCAAGATCTCAGAGGAGTATATCCGTATTCCACGTAACTCTGTGGACCCGCGAGCAAAGAATTTCTGTTCTTTGGATCTGGCGATGTCTTTGTTTGAGGCCGGTGATGACGGGGCAGATTGGTCTGTCCTTACAGATGGCAATGGCGCGCTCACTGAGGCGCCCGGTTGCAATATCTTTATTGTGAAAGATGGCGTTGTCTCCACGCCTGATCTTGGCTGCCTTGAGGGTGTCACCCGTGAAACGGCGCTGGAACTTGCAAAGGAAACGGGGCGCGGAGTGCAGACACGCAGGGTCTTGGCACGTGAGCTTGAAGAGGCGGATGAAGCCTTCATGACGTCAAGCGCCGGGGGCATTATGCCGATTGCGCGGGTAAATGGAAAAGCGCTTCGGAATGCAGGCGCGGGGCCGATCACCAGCGAGTTGCACAACCTCTATTGGACAAAGCGCTGGAGCGGATGGCACGCAACACCTGTTTCAGCCGGAGAACCATAGAATGGCTGACGCGGCAAGAACGGCCATCGTGACGGGCGCTGGTTCGGGCATTGGTCAAGCGGTTTCGCATTGTCTGAAGGATCGTGGATACACAGTGATCACGATCGACAAGGTTGCCTCAGAGCATACAGATTTTGTTGCCGATCTCACGCGTACTGAGGATATTGAACGCGTATCTGCCGCGCTGCCAGAGTGGGATGTACTGGTACACTCAGCCGGGGTTGGAACCGATGCACCGCCTGTGTTGATTTTGGGTTTAAATGTTGTTGTGCCCCGCATTCTGACGCAGGCAATAGCGGGTCGCGCAAAGCATGGCGCCGCCGTTTTGGGAATAGCGTCGGTTGCCGCGCAGCTTTCCGAATTTGATGAGGCGATTGTCTCTTACGCCTGTGGTTTGGAACTTCAGGATGTGGCGGCATTTGCCGACGAGCACGCTTTGACATCACCGCTTGCCTATCGATTGTCCAAAGAAGCCTTGCTGTTCTGGATGAGATCGGAGGCCGCGTCGGACGCACCTTATCGGGTGAATTGCGTGAGCCCGGGTCCGGTTGCCACGCCAATGTGGGATCGCGTGCAAACCACAGCGCCTGATGCAACCGCAATGTTGAAGGACACCCTCGCCGAGATCCCAACGGCTGCTCAGATCGCCCCGGCGATCGTAGAGTTGTGCAGCCCAAATTTCTTTTGGGTCAATGGCGGGAACCTGCCGCTTGATGGCGGATTGGGTGCAAGGCTGGCGTTAAAAAAGAAGACTGAATTGGACGTAGAAACATGAGCGATACAAAACTCATCCTGCTTGGTACGAAGGGTGGCCCAAGGTTGACCACGGGCTCCGATTGGCCAACATCCATGGTGCTTGATGTGAAGGGACGCCCCTATATCATTGACACGGGGATGGGGGTGACGCGTCAGTTTGTCGAGGCGGGCTATGCTCTGAGCGACGTTCATACTGTGGTGATCACGCACCATCATTCAGATCACATTCTGGAGCTTGGTCCATTGTTGCACACGACGTGGACGTCATCCCCTTTCCGAGAGGTCAATGTATATGGTCCGCCGCCCTTAAATGAGCACGTAGACTTTTTCTTTAAGGCTATGGGCTACGACACTGGCATTCGTGTGCGTGATGAAAAGCAAACTCCACCAAGCGGCATGTTCAAAACACATGAATTCACCGAAGGTTTGGTTTTTGAGGATGATCTGGTGCGCGTTACGGCGTTGCGGGTCGAGCATCCTCCGGTGACTGAATGCTATGCTTTGAAGTTTGAGACCGGAGACAAGACGGTCGTTTTCTCGGCAGATACAACCTATTTTCCACCTTTGGCGGAATTTGCCAAAGGTGCCGATATGCTGGTGCATGAGGTGATGCATCGTGAGGGCACTATTCGGATGTGCGAACGGCTCAAACCTGTGAAACCCAACCTGTGGGAGCACATGATCCTTGGCCATACGTTTGGTGATGACGTGGGCCGCATCGCGACAGATGCAGGTGTGGGCCACTTGGTACTTAACCATTTCACTCCGTCTGATGATCCAGACACCGGCCCCGCCGAATTCGAAGCCATCGTGCGCGAAACATGGGATGGGCAATTGACCGTGGGCAGCGATCTGCTCGAAGTAGAGGTTTAACAATGACATCACAAACCAATGATGCTCTGGCGGAGTGGAGCCGCCGGGCCGAGCGAGTTATGCCCGGCAAACAGTCAAATTTCCGGCCGGGTCCGGATGTTCCACCCGTAATTGCAGCGCGCGCCCAAGGGCTGCGCATCACCGATGTGAACGGCAAGGATTTCATTGATTTCACCCTCGGCATGGGCCCTGGCCTTTTGGGTTATGACAATCCCCGCATTCGCGAGGCCGTTGTGGCACAGATGGACAGGATCATGATCGCCGCTTCTGGCGCAATGCACCATACGGCAGAGATCGAACTGGCGGAGCGTATTGTTGAGCACGTCCCCTGTGCAGAACAGGTGCGCTTTGGCATTTCTGGCACGGAAGCGGATTTGATGGTGATGCGGTTGGCGCGTGGGGTGTCGGGCAAGACGCATGTGCTGCGCTTTGAAAATCATTACCACGGTTGGGCGGATACATCCTTTGGGGGTCGTCTCGAGGGCGGCTCTGCAGAGCCGGTACATGGGGCCGAACTGGGTGCTGGCATTGCGGCGCACGCGCATTCTGATGTGTTGATGTGCCCTTGGAATGATGCGGATGCGCTTGAGCGGGTCTTGCAAGCGCATGGCGACAAGATTGCTTTGGTGATTATGGAAGCGGTGATGTGTAACAACGGCTGTTGTCCGCCGCGCCGCGGCTATCTGGAAGCCGTGCGCGTAATCTGTGATCGTTACGGGGTTTTGTTGTGCTTTGATGAGGTGATCACCGGTTTTCGGATGGGAATTGGCGGGGCGCAGGGTCATTATGGCGTAACCCCGGATTTGGCCGTGTTTGGCAAGGCAATGGCCGGAGGCTTGCCGCTGTCTGCTGTTGCGGGTCGTAGAGAGATCATGGCCTATCTCAAAGACAATCGGGTTTTGGGAGGTGGCACATTTAATTCCTTCCCCTTGGCCACGGCCTCAGCCATTGCTGGGATTGATATGCTTGCGGAGAATGATGGCGCGCTTTATCGCCAGATGGCGGTTGTTCAGGAGAAAATCGCAACCGGTCTCAAGGAAGCGGCGGGGCGCCATGGCTTTCAGCTGATGGTGCAGGGCCCGTTGGGCTTCTTGTTCTTTGCCTTCACTGAAAAAGAGGGGGCCTATACCCCGACTGACCTTGCTGGTGCAGATATGAAACTTGCCATGCGCCTGCGAGGGTGGATGGAAGAGTCAGGTGTTCTTGTTGCGGGTGGATCGCGTCTTGTGATGAGCCCGATGATGACGGATCTTGAGGTCTCAGATGCGCTCACCCGATTTGATCGCGCCTTTGCGGGATTGGCCAGCGAACAATGAGCCAAAACTGCCTGCTTCGCTTTCAGGTGCAGGCAGTTCACCGTCAAACTTCGGGCGGGCTTTGCACCAATTCGATGATATTCCCGTCCGGGTCGCGCCCATAGACAAAACTCCCCCCCGCGGGGCCCGTAAGGACATCGGAAAAAAACGGGACGTCCAAATCCTTCAGACGTGCCACTTCTGCATGGATATCAGTGACTTCAAATCCGATATGCGTCAGGCCAACCGAATGGATTGTCTGGATGGGGTCGCCCGCAGCTGGTTGTTCAAACTCAAAAATTTCCAGATGCGCAGCACCCACGCGTAACAGAGTGAGCCGGGCAGCCTGACGATTGAGACCGACGGCAGCGTTAAAGGCTGTGTTGTCTGCAATCCATCCGCCTTCCCGCACAACTTCTGCTGAAAAAGCAGTCTTATAGAAAACGACCAGAGCCTCCAGATTCTGGGTGGTGATGGCAATATGGTGCAAATCTTTGATCATCTCTTATCTCTTGTTTGAGGGCTAAATCGGCGCTGATCTCACCGAGTATTATAGAGCAGAAAACGGGCCGCCAAACTCCCATCTGGCGGCCCGCTTATCGATTTTCTAGCATCTTACGCGGCGGTCGGCGTACGGCGCGCCATGCCCCGGTTGAGGACCAACAGAGCGATACACAGAGCCGTTGCAGGCCAGTGGATTGTTGGGATCAAGATCAAACAACCGATCGCCGCAACCACACGTAACAGGATTTCCGGCATGCCAAGCCTCTTCGCGTCAAAACCGGTTAGCGCGGAAGACAGGGTGAAGATAGCGACAACCACACGGAAAAGGGTGAGCGCAAATTCTGTCATGTCAAAGCCACTCTCGTCCACAATCAGAAGCACAGGATAAAAGACAAAGACAAACGGAACGATGAACTTCACGATGCCCACTTTATACGCAAAGATAGAGGTCTTTAGAGGTGGGCCTTCTGCGATTGCCGCCGCTGCGTACGCTGTGATCGCCACAGGTGGGGTGATCGAAGACGCAACGCCATAGTATAGTACAAAAAGATGCAGTGAGAGGTCCGAGAGGCCAAATTGGCGTAGAGTTGGGCCAAGCACCAGTGCGATCGTTAGATAGGCTGGAAGTGTAGGCATGCCCATGCCCAGAAGAAGCGCTGCCAGCATAGCAATGATCAGACTGAACATCAGGCCATCAGACGCGACGCGTGCCACCATATTGGCGAAGTCAGTTGGAAGGCCAGTCGCGCCCAAGACCGAGACCACAATGCCAATCACTGCAACTGCAATCATCATCTTTGCAAAGGCCAATCCGCCTTCGCCAAAGGCGACAATGAGCTTCCAAGGCTTACTACGTATTTCCGGGTTGATGAAGCTGAAGATCAGCGTAGTGAAGAGAGCAAAGATACCGCCGCCTGCGGCGGAAAAGCCCATGTTCAACGCCATCACCATAACGACAACCGGGGCAAAGACCATGGAAAGGTTCAGAACATCCTGACGACCCATTCGCAGGTTTTCATCGATGTTTTCATCAGGCTTGATATTGAGGCGCCCGCTCTCGAAATAAACCGCCGCAAAGAGCGACGTATAATAAAGCATCGCCGGAACTAGGGCCGCCGTGATAACGTTCAGGTAGGACATTCCTACGATATCCGCCAAAACAAAGGCCGCCGCGCCCATAACGGGTGGCATTATTTGTCCCGCTGAAGAAGCGGTTGCTTCGACTGCTCCTGCAAAATGAGGCGGAAAGCCTGCGCGCTTCATCATGGGAATCGTCAAAACGCCGGTGCCCACAACATTGGCCAAGGCGTTGCCTGACATTGTGCCAAAGAGACCGGAGGACACAATCGCGGCATGAGCTGGGCCGCCGCGCACACGCCGGGTTAGGTGGAAAGCGACACGAATGAGCGACATGCCCGCCCCCGTGCCTTCCAAAAGTTGCCCAAACACTATGAAGACAAAGACAACCAGGATCATGACTGACGTGATCGACCCAAGTATTCCTGCAGAGAGATCAAACCAAAGTGTTTGGCTTGCACCTTCCACGAATTCCGGACCCGCGCGACCAAGGCCTCCCGGCCAGAAGTCAGAAGTAAAAAAGTAAAAAACAGTAATTGCTGCGACCGTAGCCAAAGGGAGACCCCAGGCACGCCAACACAGATAGATAACGGCGATGGTCACGGCCACGGCAGACCAGGCATCAAATTGGCTGAAAAAGTAAAGTGACTCATCTAGTTTCGTCATAACGATATAGAACTGCCAGCAAGCAACTGCAGTTGCGACTAGGGCAGCGATATCCAATCCCAAACCGAGTAAGGCTCGGGTCTGACCCTTTTCACGCCAAACAAAATATGCAGGTTCGGTAAGAATGTAGGCGAGTACACATCCAAAAAAGATCGCAGGCCGCAGGATAATCGCAGGGTATGGTCCGGGGGTGGGCAGGCCGAAAATGCTTGGGAAAGCATTCAGAATACCGACAACGGCCATCAGACCTGCAATTACTAGCGCCGCAGCTTTCGTTGTTGTCCAAAGTTGGGGGCGTGTGTTTTCCAAGACCCCATCCTCCCTATCAACAGTTTCCAAAGTCAGGGCGCTCTCGAAGGAGCGCCCTGCACGCGTTTAAAGCGAGAGTTTTTAGACCATTTTACGGGCGCAAGGTATCCGGAACAGTAACGCCCGCTTCATCGTAGTACTTCAAAGCACCTGGATGCAGTAGGATGTTGAGGCCAGAGAAAGGCGCTGCCGGATCCAAATCCCGCAGGAAGGCTGCACTGTCTTGGATTTCACCGATGTTGTCCCAAAATGCTTTGGTCAAAGCATAGGCTTTTTCATCAGAGACGTCTTTGTTCACTGCTATAGAGGCAAGGTATTTCAAGGTGCCTGAGTCAGCGGTGTTCACCTGGCCTTCGTATGTATTGGCTGGGATAGACGTGAACGAACGACCCGGAATCGATACGTAATCTGCGAGTTTGGCCTTGTCTTCATCAGAAAAACCCAAAACACGGATGGGTTTTGACAGCCCAAATTCCTGCAAAATTGCGGCGCCCACGGGTGCCACACGCATAAGAACATCTACTTGACCGTTTCTCATTGCTTGCATGCCTTCATTCCAGGGTGCCCGCATAGATTCGTAATCTTCATTTGGCTCCATTCCAGTCAGCAATCGAATAACTTCTTCTGTGTCTGAGCCGGCGCCACCGCCACCTGGGCCTACATAAACACGCTTGCCACGGAGCTCTTCAAAGTTTGTGATGCCTGTTTCTTCCCAAGTAACCATCTGCATCGCTGCCGCGCCGAATTCGATCAGCGAGCGTATTTCCTTTGAGGCTGCTTTAGCTTGATCAGAAATATCTTTGTATGGGCCAGTGCCGGTTTGAAGGCGTGCATATTGGCCGACGATCGCTGTCATCATTTCAATGTCGCCTTTGGCAAGTAGCAGCAGCGAACGGATCATTTTCTGACCTTCGATCACCTGCACATCAACGCCGGCATCTTCTGCATATCGCGATAGCAGCTTCATGGTTGTGTTAGGTGCAGCGCCTGCGCCTGTTGTATGAGCGCGCAGTGCATCTGCATGTGCGCCAGTGGCAACCGTTGAGCTGACCGCAATCGCAGCCGCCGCGATCAATGATTGAATTTTCTTCGGAGCAATCAATTTCATATTTCCTCTCCCGTAGGTGTTCAGCGAAGCCGCACTTGTTTTGACTAAATGTAATCATTGAGGATTTTTTGACGCCACAGAAGACCGTAGAAACTATCGCAGATATTAGTAATGCTTACCGCATGGCCTAAATTGGTCCGACCAAAGCGTTTGGCAGACCCGGCGCCCCAAAACGTGCGAGGTCAGCGATCAAAGTTGCGATTGGTCAACCGACCAATGTTGCCACTGTAGATCGCTTTGCGCTGTTCCACGCTCATGTCCATTTCTTCCAATGACCGTATGGTTTCGCGAATGAACATGCGCCCGCCTTCTGGATCAAAAGGCGCATCTGAGGCAAAGACGATATTCTCGCCACCGAAAAAATCGAGCGCGAGCTTGATTGAGCCTCCCGCACCAAAGGTCGCGGTATCGGCGATGAAATTCCGAAAATAGTCGATTGGGCGTTTTTTCAACTCCTTTAAGAGTGCGCCATAATCTTCATCTGATGTCCGCACGCCCAGTACATCCCACCCCGGGCCAACGCGTCCCTCAAAGAATGGGATCATGCCGCCGCCGTGGTGTGTGATCACTTTGAGATTGGGTAGGCGATCAAAGGTTTTGGAGAACACAAGGCGGGCCATCGCAGCAGAGGTTTCATAGGGCCAGCCAAAGGTCCACCAGATTTCGTATTTTGATTTTTCCTCGCTCGGGTAGTCGGCCATCTTGGCGCTGCGTGCCGGGTGGATCCAGACGGGCAGATCTTTCTCGGCCATAAAGTCAAATAGCGGTGCAAACTCGGCTTCGTCGATGGGGCGGCCACCAATGTGCGAGTAGATTTGGATGCCGCACGCATTGTAGTCCTTAATGGCGCTTTCAGTTGCTTCGATGATCGCATCAATGCCGGCACCCATCGGTGGCGTTGAGATAAAACCGGGAAAGCGATCTTGGTGTGTCACACAAAGTTCTGCCATCGACTCGGTGCCGATTTTGGCGAGTTCAATCTGTTGCTCGGGGGTGGCGACAAGTTCCAGGGGCGGGGAGCCCAGAGACAGGATTTGTTGGTATTCATCATAGAGATCCATGATGGAGAAACGCTCATCCAGTTGCGTCATCATCGGCTGTGCCTCTGAACGCCGCGTGATATCGGTCATGGTTCCAGTGACATCCGTGAGCGCTTGGTAATAGGCCGGGGGCCAGATGTGATTGAATGCGTCTACTTTGAGCATTGTGCTATCGCTGCCTTTGTCAGTTTTTAGTTGAAGACCCGAGTTTGGGTGCCAAAAATTCAAAACGCTGAGTGGACATTGGGAATGGATTTGCCAATTTCACAGCCCTCAAAGCGTGCTGTTTTTAGGATAACGCGTGCCTGTTTGGTTTGAAGAAACATGTGCTAACTTCTGATCGAAGGGTGTCTTTCAACGCATCAAAATAACTGACATTAATTATTAAAACTCGAAAATTCCAACGCCTGAAGGCGTTCAAAACGGCTCGTTTTCCAATATGGGTTCTATTTTTGAGAAAGAGTGTGTTCTAGGCCTCTGGCCTGGAGAGGCCTCTGCACGTAAACTCTTTGCCCCCAATCTGCACCTTGCGACCCGGCGGGACGTTTTGTGCGCAGATAAAACCAATTCTTTGTGCTCACCAAACTGCAAGCAATTTGTCGGGTTAATGGCCGGTCGCGTATTGTGCGGGAACTCTTCAGATAGATTTCGAGTAAAATGGGAGACGTCCGCGTGAGACTAGCGATATCCGGTGGGTCAAATGGTATTGGCGCTGCGACGGTGGCGCTCGCACTTTCGCGGGGGTGGGAGGTGACGATCCTTGGGCTCGGAGAACCTGAAGTTGAGGGCGCCAGTTTCATCGAGGTTGATCTGGATGATGAAACTTCGATCTCTCATGCCGTGTCCGAGCTGGAGCCGGGCTTTGATGCCTATGTTGGATGCGCCGGAGTGCCGCCGCGCGATGGCTTCAGCATAGAAACCCTATCAATAAATTTTCTGGGCACGCGACTTTTAGCAGAAAAAGTGATCCCACTGATGAACAAGGGGGGGGCAATAGTGCACGTGGCGTCTTTGGCTGGGCGTGCTTGGCAGGACAATCTAACGCAGAACCTTGCTTTGATGGCCCTGAAAAGGCGCGATCAGCTTGCCGAGTTTGTTTCAGGGCAAGAGATTGATGATGTACGAGCCTACAACCTCTCAAAAGAGGCGGTGATCTTGTGGACGATCCTGCAAAGCGAACGGATGACCCAAATGGGGCTACGCGCCAATTCAGTAAGCCCTGCTGCAACGCAAACGGGTATCCTCTCAGAGTTTCAGACCGCTTTTGGTCAGCGGACCAGCAATAATATGTCTCGCATTGGACGCCCGGGGAAACCCGAAGAATGTGCAGAGGTTATTATGTTCCTCGCAAGCCAAGAGAGCCATTGGGTGCGTGGGGTGGATATCCGCGTCGATGGTGGCCTTTGGGCCATGCAGACGTCTGACGCTCTGAACAGCTAACCATCCAAAAAATGACGAAAGACAGCCCTGTGACATCGCAGAGGCAATAGAGATTGGAGACCAGAAATGAATGCAATCCCGCAAGATTTGGAAACGCAGCTCTTTATTGATGGCGACATCCGCAAAGCAATCGGTGGACGCACCTACGATCTCTTTAACCCGGCACGCCCCGATGAAAAAGTGGGGCAGGCGGCAAAAGCCACTGCTGAGGATGTGGATGCAGCCGTCAATGCGGCGCATCGTGCATTTCCG
Organism: Cognatishimia sp.; assembly: GCA_013215215.1. Classification (GTDB taxonomy): domain Bacteria; phylum Pseudomonadota; class Alphaproteobacteria; order Rhodobacterales; family Rhodobacteraceae; genus Cognatishimia. The sequence continues at coordinate 25,299 of JABSOU010000047.1, forward strand.
GCGTGGGCCGCGCTAAGTTATGAGGAGCGTGCGGCGCACCTGAGAAAAGTGGCCGAAGTGCTGGTGGCCGACGCAGACGATGTGACCACGCGGGCGCGTCTTTTCTGCCGCGAACACGGGAAGATTCTACGAGAAACAGAGTTGGAATTGTCGCGCCTGGGCGAACGGTTCTTGCTTTGTGCAGGCTATGCGGATCGTTTGGCGGCCGATGAGAGGGTGTCCGGGGATCGGTTTGACACGATCATCACACGCCAACCGCGCGGCGTGGCTGCCTTGATAGTGCCTTGGAACTGGCCGCTGGCCATTCTTGGGTCGAAGTTACCGCAAGCACTTATGGCGGGAAACACAGTTGTTGTGAAACCCTCAAACAGTGCCTCCTTGGCGCCGAGCCTGACACTCAAGCTGATTGCTGAGACATTGCCGCCGGGTGTCGTGAATGTTGTCACAGGCAGCGCTGGCGAGATCGGGGATGCACTTGTGGGCCATAGACATGTGCGATTTGTGAATTTCACAGGCTCGGTTGGTATCGGGCAACATGTGATGCGCGTCGCAGCAGGCAACACCACGCCCGTGACGCTAGAGCTTGGCGGTAATGATGCAGCGTTGATCATGCAAGACGCAAAGCTAGATGAAGAGGCGTTCCGCCGCATGTACTTGGGCGCGTTTATGTCTTCTGGGCAGGTCTGCATGGCTTTGAAGCGTATGTATGTGCATCGGTCACGCTATGACGAGGTGGTAGAGGGATTCACAGCGGAATGCCAAAAACAGGTGATCGGAGACGGTCTTTTGCCGGAAACAACAATGGGCCCGGTGAACAACAAAAAGCAGCTTAAGGTGGTGACAGATCTCATCGCGCAGTCTCGCGAGGCTGGGTTTGAGACCGTTGAGTGTGGACACGTTCCGGACCAAGATCTTTACGACCAAGGCTACTTCCAGCGCCCAACACTGGTATACAATCCTGATCCCCATGCGCCTATCGTTTCGGAAGAACAGTTTGGTCCTGTGTTGCCGATCATGCCATTTGATGATGATGAGACCGCTATTGAGATGGCAAACGATAGCCAATTTGGTCTTTGCTCTTCGGTTTGGACCGAAGACCCAGAGCGTGCGGTTGCGCTCTCTCGTCGATTGGAAGCGGGCTATACGTACCTGAATGCTCATGGTCCGATGGCACAGGATGGAAAGGGGCCATTCGGAGGCTTCAAGGATTCAGGGATCGGGCGCAATCTGGGCTACGAAGGCATTATTCAGTTCCAAGGCTACCACGCGATTTCTGGACCCGCCGGGTGGCTGTTTTGATAGAACAATCTACCCGGGACTGTCGAGGTCGGTTTCTCTCGTGGCTTGTTGCACTAAGAAACGACAGGGCAATTACGAAACATTCGAACATTTGGGATTAGATTCACTTGGGATGGCTTAGTAAACAGCCTCGTTTGGCCGATCCTTATGTAATGGAGGCGCAATTTTTTTCTCTCCTGCATCGAGAAGGCGTTTTGAAGAAACGTTGGTCTGTTAATTTGTTGGCCTTCGCTTCCAGTTCTTTTGTAGTGTTTCTCTATTCTTTCGTCAGTGTTTGCGCTTCGAGCGAGTCAAAGAACACTTGAAGACCTAGAATTCTTTTATTCACAATCGACCATTAGAGAGATCTTTTTCTTTTCGCTTAGTGTGGTCCCAGCTCTTGGTAGCTCGCCGTTGTACTACAGGCAAAATACAGATTCTATCGGCTTCTGAGCTTCGCCAGTTGAGCTTTCCACCCCCAATGTTTGGGTGCCGGCGGAGTAGTCAAGAAGCCATTCCTACTAGCTATTCGCTCACTTCACTCTGAAAGGAGTAAAGGCCGCACCGCCTGTCAGAAACGACCGCTTAGGCTAAAGGTTGTTTGGGCAGTCCGCTTCCTTGTGCGCAGAGATGCCTCGCTTCACAAAAGGAGGATGATTTTCCGCGATAAGTTTGTTTCGATCGGATCAGCGGCAAGAGTCCAAGGCGTGCATTCCATGCAATTGAGCAGCCTCATCTGACTGGTCCAGTTTGATTGTTAGTGCATCGTTGGCCTCTGATCCATCGGTATGATGGCTTCG
>JABSOU010000048.1 GCA_013215215.1 Cognatishimia sp.
GCGATGACTTCGATGATGCCAGAGCCGCAGATGCCGGTGATGCCGGTGGTCGCGATGGCCTCAGAGAAGCCGTCTTCATCCGACCAAATCTCAGAGCCGATGACGCGGAAGCGCGGTTCTTTGGTTTCGGGGTTGATCTCGACCTTTTCGATGGCGCCTGGGGCTGCGCGTTGGCCCGAGGAAATTTGAGCGCCTTCAAAAGCGGGGCCGGTTGGGGACGAGCAGGCGAGGACTTTGTCTGTATTGCCCAAAAGGATCTCGGCATTGGTACCCACGTCGACCACCAGAACGAGGTCTTCGGATTTGTCTGGCGCTTCGGACAACGCGACTGCGGCTGCGTCCGCGCCCACGTGGCCTGCGATGCAGGGCAAGAGGTAAATGCGCGCGGAGGGGTGAATGTTTAGATCCAGTTCATGGGCTGAGAGGGATATGCTCTCGTTGGTCGCCAAAGCAAACGGCGCTTGGCCCAGTTCGAACGGGTCGATGCCAAGGAAGAGGTGGTGCATGACCGGGTTACAGACAAAGACCGCATCCACGATAAGCGCCTTGTCGACACCGGCTTCCGCCGCCAATTGCACAAACAGTGCGTTCATGCCTTCGCGAACCGCGCGGGTCATTTCCTGATCACCACCCTCGTTCATCATGGAATAGCTGACGCGGCTCATGAGGTCTTCGCCAAAGCGGATCTGCGGGTTCATGAGGCCAGACGACGCGATGACCTCGCCTGATTTCAGGTCGCACAGATGGGCCGCGATGGTGGTAGAGCCAAGGTCGACCGCGAGGCCATAGATCGTGCCTTCATAGAAACCAGGCCAGACATGCATGATCTTTGGACGGCGCAAATGGTCGCCCAGATGGACCGCAACGGTGACTTTCCATTGCCCCTGACGCAGCACTTTCTGCACGTCCTGCAGGATGTTCATTTCGACTCGTTGAACATCCACATCCCATTGATTTTTCAGCGCTTCATAGAGCCGTTGCAGATCGCCCGACGGCTTGTGCATATCGGGTTCTTCGACCTCGACATAATAAAGGCGGGTCGAGGGGTTCATGGTGATGTCCCGCGATTCGGCACGTTTACGCACCACTTGTTTGTGAACCTGGCTTTCTGGCGGCACATCGATCACTACGTCGCCTTGCACGGTCGCCTGACAGCCCAGACGGCGGCCATCGATCAATCCGCGTTTGCCCTTGTAGCGCTCTTCAACCGCGTTCCATTCGCTCAGCGCGTCCTCAGAGACGGTCACCCCGTGTTTCGGGAATTCGCCGACCGAGGGCGTCACCTGACATTTCGAACAGATCCCGCGACCGCCGCAGACGGAGTCCAGATCGACGCCCAACTGGCGCGCCGCCGTAAGGACCGGCGTGCCCACAGGGAAATTGCCGCGTTTGCCCGATGGGGTGAAGATGACGAGTGGGTCAGAGCTCATGAGGATACCTGTCAGTCTAAGTCGTGAGGCAACAATAGGAGGATTGTCGCAAAGGGAAAGGCGACAAACGCCATTTTCACGACATTGAGCGTCATTAATTGGTAAATGAAATGCGTAAATATGGCGCAGAAGGGTGAAACCGCATGGAAATTGCCGCCAATGTCGCATCTCCGCGTATCTCGGGCGGATTGTGAGTCCCAAATTCTGTCCGGTTTGTCATGGTCTCTGTGAGAAACGAATCTTCTAATGTTTTGAGCCGCCCATCATGACCTCACATCGCGCCGAGACGATTGCCATGATTGCGATTGCGATCTCGGGCGTGTTGTGGGGCGTGTTTTGGATCCCGCTGCGTGCGCTAGAGCATGTTGGGATATCGGGCGTTTGGGCGGTGGTTGTGTTCCAAATCCTCCCCACAGCATTGTTGCTGCCGCTCATTGTCTATCGAGCGCGCTCGATCTTGAATGGCGGAATGTCCCTCGCGGTTGGGGGGGCTTTGGCCGGGATATCTTTGGTGCTCTATTCCGGTGCACTGATCTTCACTGACGTGGTGCGCGCGTTGCTGTTGTTCTATCTAACACCGCTCTGGAGCACGTTACTGGCTCGTTTCACCCAGAACGAACCGATCACGCGTGTCCGCCTCGTGACAATTGTGCTTGCCTTATTGGGCCTCTGTTTGATCATCCGATTTGAAGAGAACCTCCAGATCCGCATGAATGTCGGCGACTGGATGGGCTTGGCGTCGGGTATCATTTGGGCCTTTGCCGCTGTGCGGATCAAAGCGGCGGGGCCGGGCAAGGGTGTGGATTTCGCGCTGACCTTCTTTTTGATGAGCAGTTTGGTGGCCCTGGCCATGACGCTGCTGCCTCTGGAGGGCGAAAGTGCCGCGCCATCGATAAGCGCCATTGTCTCGGTGCTCTATTGGATGATCCCGGTCGCCGTCATCCTGATTATCCCACCCGCCTTTGCGCTGATGTGGGGGGCGAGCGTGATCAGCCCGGGCCTCATTGGCATCCTCTTTATGACCGAAGTCAGCGTCGGCGCGATCACCGCCGCGATCTGGGCCGGAGAGCCTTTTGGCCTGCGCGAAGCGCTTGGTGTTGTGGTGATCACAGCCGCCGGGGCGCTTGAGCCGATTTATTCCCTGCTGAAATCGCGTCAAACCCCTGCATAAGAGGCGGAATGGGGGTTTCCTCTTGGGCCGATAAGTGAAATAGAGAAGCGCCAAACGACCCCACCCAAGGAGATGTGTGATGGAGATTCGTGAGGCCCTTACCTTTGACGATGTTTTGCTGGTCCCCGGCGCCTCTGAGGTGCTGCCGACGACGGCGGATACACGCACCTGGGTGACGAAATCCATCGCTCTGAATATCCCGCTGCTGAGTTCTGCCATGGACACGGTAACCGAGGCGAAAATGGCGATTGCCATGGCGCAGGCGGGTGGCATGGGGGTTATTCACAAGAACCTTGATGTCGAAGAGCAATCCAAACAGGTCCGCCGCGTGAAGCGCTTTGAATCGGGGATCGTCTATAATCCGATCACGCTGAAGGCCAATCAGACGCTGGCGGACGCAAAAGCCTTGCAAGAGCGTTATCGCGTGACTGGTTTCCCTGTGGTGGATGATGCGGGCAAGGTCGTTGGCATCGTGACCAACCGCGACATGCGGTTTGCGACATCGGATGACACGCCAGTGTCTGTGATGATGACCTCGGACAATCTGGCGATGCTACAGGAACCTGCGGATCTGGAAGAGGCCAAGAGCCTGATGAAAGCCCGTCGTATCGAGAAACTCTTGGTCGTCGATGGGGTTGGTAAGCTGACAGGCTTGCTCACGCTGAAAGACACCGAACAGGCAGTTCTGAACCCGACGGCCTGTAAGGACGACCTCGGACGTCTGAGGGTGGCAGCTGCTTCGTCGGTTGGCGACAGTGGCTTCGCGCGCTCTGAGCAGCTGATTGATGCCGGTGTGGATATTGTGGTCGTGGATACGGCGCATGGCCATTCCGCAGGCGTAATCGAGGCGGTGCAGCGTATTAAGCGCGAAAGCAACCAAGTGCAGGTGATCGCGGGCAACGTCGCAACCTATGACGCGACCCGAGCGTTGATCGACGCGGGCGCTGATGCGGTGAAAGTCGGTATCGGGCCGGGCTCGATCTGTACCACACGGATGGTGGCTGGCGTGGGTGTGCCTCAGCTTTCAGCCGTTATGGATTGCGCGCGTGCGGCGGGTGATACGCCTGTCATCGCGGACGGTGGCATCAAATTCTCGGGCGACTTCGCCAAAGCCATCGCGGCTGGGGCGTCTTGTGCCATGGTTGGCTCGATGATTGCGGGCACGGATGAGTCTCCGGGTGAAGTGATCCTTTACAACGGCCGTTCGTTCAAATCCTATCGCGGCATGGGGAGCCTTGGTGCCATGGCGCGGGGTTCGGCTGATCGCTATTTCCAGAAAGACGCAGCCAGCGACAAGCTGGTGCCAGAAGGTATCGAAGGGCAGGTGCCGTATAAGGGTTCTGCTGGCGCGGTAATCCACCAACTCGTCGGCGGCCTGCGCGCGGCGATGGGCTATACGGGCAATGCAACCGTCGAAGAGATGCGCAAGAACTGCAATTTCGTGAAGATCACCGGTGCGGGGCTCAAGGAAAGTCACGTGCATGACGTGCAGATCACCCGCGAGAGCCCGAACTACCGGATCGGCTGATGCGTCCGGCGGCCCGTGTTCAGGCAGCAATTGAGATCCTCGATGAGATCCTTGAGGGCGCGCCATCCGAGCGCGCCTTGACTGCTTGGGCGCGCCGGTCTCGGTTTGCAGGATCCAAGGATCGCGCGGCCATTCGCGATCATGTCTATGACGTTCTGCGACGTCGCAATAGTTGTGCTCAGGTCGGTGGGGATTTGACGGGACGCGCGTTGATGATTGGTCTGTTGGCCATTCAAGAGGCTGATTTTGAAGAAATTTTCAGCGGACATGGCTATGGCCCGGATCCCATCGGCCCGGACGAGACACCTAATTTGGCGGCGGTCGATGGCTATGATCTGCCCGATTGGATCGTCCCTGAGCTACGTCAGACTTTGGGCGCTGATTTTGACGCGGTCGAAGCGCGTCTTAAAGAGCGCGCGCCGGTGATCCTGCGCTGCAATCTGCAAAAAACAGACCGCACTGAAGCGATTGATCTGCTGGCACAGCAAGGCATCGCAACCGAGCCACATCCCGCCAGCGACACCGCGCTGACTGTGACTCAAGGCGCACGCCAGATCGCGCAGTCTGAGGCCTATCGCACGGGCCTGATCGAGCTGCAGGATGCCTCCAGCCAGGCAGCGGTCGAGTCCCTGCCATTGAAAGACGGCATGCGCGTCTTGGACTATTGCGCAGGCGGCGGGGGAAAGCTTTTGGCGATGGCCGGACGCATCAAAGGCAGCTTTTTTGCCCATGACGCCATACCCCGGCGTATGCAGGACATCCCTGCGCGGGCCAAACGCGCGGGCATTCGGGCGCGTACGGTGTCGCAGGCGGATTTGAAATCCACGGCACCCTTTGACCTCGTGTTTTGTGATGTGCCTTGTTCCGGCAGCGGATCCTGGCGGCGCGATCCGGATGGGAAATGGCGTCTAACAGAGCAGGACTTCAACGATCTGCTCACGCTGCAGGGTAAAATCCTGCGCGAGGCAAGCCAGCTGGTCGCGCCAGACGGCACGCTCGTTTATGCAACCTGTTCCATGTGCCATTCCGAAAATTCAGCGCAGGTTGAGGCGTTTTTAACGGCAGAGCCCGCATGGTCCCTCGTGCAAAAAACGCAATGGACACCGCTGCAGAACTGCGACGGGTTTTTTGCAGCCGTATTACGAAAACACTGATTTTCGTACGTTTGCGCCTTCTACGCGCGAAAAACTGCGAATTTACTAGGCACGTTTAAAGCTTCGTAAAGAATTTCTGAGCCATTTGTTTGTGAGAGAGCAGTTTAATGCAGGACGTCGCAGTGGTTTTAGAAGATATCGCACCGCCTCGATCGGTCTTCGAGCGATCGCATTCATGGACCAAAGCGGTTTTGTCCCTGGCGCTCATCGCCTCGGTCTCGAGCTTTTTCCTGGAAGCACAGGGGCTGAAGCTGGCGACCCTGGGGCTTACAGCGACTTTGTTGTTGGGGCTTGTTGGGGTCTGGGCCTACAGTCGCGCGACCACCTATACTGCCAAAGGGCTTGCGCGCAGGATGCATGTGGCTCTGGCCAAAGATCCTCAGAAGAAGATCCTGGTGTCATATGCTGGCAAGGTCTTTTTCCGCAATGACGCCGCGCGGGATGATGGGTTGATTGCGGCCAATCTGGTCAAGGATCTGGGTGTTTTCATTGTGGATGCGCAAGAGACTCTGACGCGGCTGCATGAGGTGGCGCGCCTTAAGGAAAGGGCTACGGAAACACTCGTGACCCGCAAAGGCATGACGGATCTTACTGTGACATGCGTCGAGAAAAACCTCTTTCTGTGGGAGATCACGGGTCGCGCGGTCACACCGCCAAGCGGTGCGGACGAGCACGCGGTGCCTATGATTACTGTGGGGCGGAACGATTCCATTCTGTTTATGAACGAGTCGGCGCGGAGGCTTTTCGGCGACCGTTTGGCGCAGTTCTCCGAGATGCTTGTGGACGAAGCTCCCATTTTTGGGGCCATCAATACGTTGCGAACGAAATCGGGTCTCGTGCCGTGTTTTTTGCAGACCATCGGCGACACGCGGGTAAGGCGCGAGATTTGTATCCTGCCTGCGCGTGAACCTTCGAAAGGGCGTCTGGCCGTGACGTTTGAGGATCTTCCGGTCGCGACGCTGAAACTGAGTTGCGAGGGTGAAATTCTGCACGCCAATCGTGCCTCGCGCAGGTTGATCCAGGGCGAAACCATGGAAGGCACTGGGATTCGGGACGTGTTTGAGGGCTTAGGCCGTCCATTAGATGATTGGTTGCGAGAGGTGTCTGAGGGGCGGTTAGATACCTCGACAGAATTCCTGCGATTGAAAACCGAGACGCAGGAGTCCTTTTTGCAGGTCACGTTGGGGCAGTTGCCGGATGACAATGGCGGCGCGCTCTATGCGGTCTTGAACGATGCCACGGAGCTTAAGACGCTAGAGGCGCAGTTCGTTCAAAGTCAGAAAATGCAGGCGATTGGTCAACTGGCCGGTGGGGTTGCGCATGACTTCAACAACCTACTGACCGCCATCACAGGACATTGCGATCTTTTGTTGCTGCGCCATGACAAGGGGGACGAGAATTTCGCCGACCTTACGCAGATTGCGCAAAACGCCAATCGCGCGGCGAGTTTGGTCGGGCAGTTGCTGGCTTTTTCCCGCAAACAGACGCTTCAGCCCGAGGTTAACCACCTGGAACAAACGCTCGCTGATTTGACGCATCTGCTGAACCGTTTGGTTGGCGATAACTACCGCTTGGATGTGATAAACGGGGAAGATTTGGACGCAATTCGCGTGGATAATCAACAGTTTGAGCAGGTTATCATGAACCTCGTGGTCAATGCGCGCGACGCAATGGACGGTGGCGGCGTAATCACGGTGGAAACAAAAAACCTTCGGCTAGAAAACGCTCTTGTGCGGGATCGGGCAACAGTGCCTGTCGGGGATTATGTCAGCGTTGAAGTGCGGGACAACGGCGTGGGGATTCCTGAACATAAGCTGCAGAAAGTGTTTGAGCCCTTTTACACATCCAAGCCCGTGGGCGAGGGCACGGGGCTTGGTCTCTCCACCGTTTATGGGATCGTGAAGCAATCGGGCGGTTTTGTCTTTGCCGATAGTGTGGTCGGCGAAGGCACGACGTTCACGCTTTTGTTTCCCGCCGTAGTGCCCAATGTCCAAATGGTGACCGAAGAAATCGCTGAGGTGCCTTTAGAGCTAACACCCGCGGTGGCCGGAATCGTTTTATTGGTCGAAGACGAAGCCCCCGTGCGTGCCTTCGCTGCGCGGGCTTTGCGGATTAAGGGACTGACGGTACTAGAGGCAGGTTCTGCGGATGAGGCCTTGAAAATCCTTCAAGACAAGAATCTGCGCGTCGATTTGATCGTGACAGACGTCATCATGCCGGGCCTAGACGGACCAAGCTGGGTGAAAATGGCCCGCGTGGATCGCCCAGATACTCCGGTCATTTTTGTGTCGGGATATGCGGACGGTAAGTTCGGAGAAGACCGTCTGAGCATCGAAAATTCAACGTTTTTACCAAAACCGTTCTCGCTGGCGCAACTTACAGCAACCGTGGATAGCCACCTAAACCGCGTCGTCGATGGACTGGTATAGATCGAAGTCTTCTTTGTGGTGACGCCGCAGTCTTTGCTCGGTTTCCTCAGACAGGTTAACGTTGCGTTTGGATGATACATTCACCTGCTCAAGCTCGATTGCGCGATCCAGACGGTCCTCTAGAAAGCCCAACATCGGCGCAGGGTCTTCGTAGCGAAAAAGATGCGAAACTTTGGTGCCATTGGGGCGCGGCTCCAAAAATTTTGCTTGGCTGCCGACATTGGCAAAGGAGGGGCGGTCATTTTGCAAGTAAGCCTGAACGAATGCGTCAAACTCCATCCCGCGTGTTGAGGTGGGTTTGCCATTCAGAAAGTCCCTTTGGCGATACCGATACCAACTGCCAAGCCAACTCACAGGTTCGCGCATGATCGCCATCACATCCATGTGGTCCTGCTTGCAGGCCTTCTCAAACATCGGACGAAAAAAACGGTTATAGCGATAAAGTGGCGCGTGCTTAAGTTCCGGAGGATCGTTGATGACGATGTCGGCGGAGCTCCCCAAAGCCTTGGCCAATGCCGTCGTTCCAGTCTTGGGAACCGCAAGGATCACCAGTTTTTCTTTCCAGAAAACAAGCATTTAACCGCCTCATGCCTCGATTTCGAGTGTTTTATCTATCCCGTAAACTAACCCTTAACCATCCTCATAAAAAGTAGAATTGAAATTATTTTCTTGAAATGTTCTTGTTTTGATCTCATAAGAATGAGAACAAGAAGAGAACACAGGCAATCATTGCCGCCCAAGTCTGGGTGTGGAATAAGGAAGTGAACCAATGGCAACGGCAGATTTACTGAACATGAGCAGCAAGACTTCCAACGACAAGCAAAAGGCGCTGGACAGCGCTTTGGCGCAGATTGAACGCCAATTCGGCAAGGGCTCGATTATGAAGCTCGGCGAGGGCAATGCGATACAAGAGATTGAGGCGACCTCAACCGGTTCGCTGGGTCTGGATATCGCTTTGGGTATTGGCGGTCTGCCTAAGGGGCGGATCATTGAGATTTACGGTCCTGAGAGCTCTGGTAAGACGACTTTGACCCTGCATTGTATTGCTGAGGAACAGAAAAAAGGCGGCGTCTGCGCCTTTGTGGACGCGGAACACGCTTTGGATCCGCAATACGCCCGCAAGCTGGGTGTCGATCTGGATGAATTGCTGATTTCACAGCCTGATACTGGTGAGCAGGCGCTTGAGATCACCGATACGCTAGTACGGTCCGGTGCGGTGAACATGGTCGTTGTGGACTCCGTTGCGGCCCTGACACCTAAGTCCGAGCTTGAAGGCGACATGGGCGACAGCAGCGTGGGTGTCCAGGCGCGTCTGATGAGCCAGGCGATGCGGAAGCTGACGGGGTCGATCGCGCGGTCAAACTGCATGGTGATCTTTATCAACCAAATCCGGATGAAGATTGGCGTCATGTTTGGCAGCCCTGAGACCACCACGGGTGGTAACGCCCTGAAATTCTACAGTTCTGTGCGACTGGATATCCGTCGGATCGGAGCATTGAAGGACCGTGATGAGGTTGTGGGCAATGCAACCCGCGTGAAAGTTGTGAAAAATAAAGTCGCGCCTCCGTTCAAGCAGGTGGAATTCGACATCATGTATGGCGAAGGCATTTCCAAGATGGGCGAGCTGCTCGACCTCGGTAACAAAGCCGGCGTGGTTGCGAAGTCTGGCAGCTGGTTTAGCTATGGCGACGAGCGGATCGGACAGGGGCGTGAGAACGCCAAAACCTTCCTAAAGGAAAACCCAAAAATCGCGCTTGAGATCGAAGATAAGATCCGCGCTGCACATGGGCTTGATTTTGATATGCCTGAGGGTGAAAAAGGTGACGACGAGTTGCTTGAAGGATAGCCCACGTGCATATCACCCGATCAGAGCTTGATGACCTCTTGCCTGAGATTTTGGCCGCTCCAAAAGATGGGGCGGCCGTTTCTATGTTGTGTTCCAGACCAGGCCGAAATCAACGGGCTTTTCCAGAACAGATGGAATTCACCAAGGAAAACGGTATTCCTGGCGAACGTTGGGCGACGCAGCCGTGGTTGAAGTTGCCAGATGGCAGCCCAGACCCTCAGATTCAGGTTTGTATTCTAAACAGCCGAGTGTTGGATGCGGTTTGGCGAGATCGCGAAAACGTGGCGCATCCGGGCGATACATTCATTCTGGATATGGATCTCGGATACGAAAACTTGCCCGTCGGGCAATTGCTACAGGTCGGTGATGTGGTCCTCAAGGTCTCCGAAGAGTTCAATACCGCCTGCGCCAAGTGGAAAGTTCGCTATGGGCGCGAGAGTTTTGACTGGATCAACGACCCTGAGAACGTCAAATATCGGCTGCGCGGCATTCTTTGTTCGATCGAAAAAGATGGGGTCATTCGCAACGGTGACATTGCGACAAAACTCACCGCATAAATACCTGATCTCTAAAACTGGCTGATCGCCTGTGGACACCTTGTTTGGCTAAGGCTAAACCGGCTTTTGACGTGTTTGACACCTGAAAAGAGCCTACCCATGCCAAGCTTGAACGACATCCGGTCGACCTTTCTGAACTATTTCGCCAAACAGGGCCACGAGATCGTGCCCTCAAGCCCATTGGTGCCCAGAAACGACCCGACGTTGATGTTCACGAACTCAGGCATGGTGCAGTTTAAGAACCTGTTTACTGGCGTGGAAACCCGCGACTACCAGCGCGCCACGACCTCGCAAAAATGCGTGCGCGCCGGTGGTAAACACAACGACTTGGACAATGTCGGCTATACAGCGCGCCACCATACGTTTTTCGAGATGCTCGGGAACTTTTCTTTTGGAGATTACTTCAAGGATGATGCGATCCCATTTGCCTGGGAATTGATCACCAAAGAGTTCGATATCCCGAAGGACAAACTCTACACCACGATCTACCACACCGACGACGAAGCCTTTGAAATCTGGAAGAAAGTCGGCGTGCCTGAGGATCGGATCATCCGTATCGCGACCTCGGATAACTTCTGGCAGATGGGGCCGACGGGTCCTTGTGGTCCCTGTACTGAGATTTTCTATGACCATGGCGACCACATATGGGGTGGCCCTCCCGGCAGCCCGGAAGAGGACGGCGACCGTTTCATCGAAATCTGGAACGTCGTTTTCATGCAGAACGAACAGTTCGAAGACGGCTCGATGAAGGCGCTGGACATGCAGTCCATCGACACCGGCATGGGGCTGGAACGGATCGGCGCGCTCTTGCAGGGCAGCCATGACAACTATGACACCGATCTGATGAAGTCGCTGATTGAGGCGTCGGCGGATGCGACCTCTGTTGATCCTTACGGCGACAAGAACGTGCATCACCGCGTGATTGCAGACCACCTGCGCTCCACGTCTTTCCTGATTTCGGACGGGGTGATGCCATCCAACGATGGTCGCGGCTATGTCCTGCGCCGCATTATGCGCCGTGCGATGCGTCATGCGCATCTGTTGGGAGCCAAGGATCCGGTGATGCACCGTCTGGTGCCGGCATTGGTTCAGCAAATGGGAGCGGCTTATCCTGAGCTGACGCAGGCGCAGGCGCTGATCGAAGAGACTTTGAAACTGGAAGAGACCCGTTTCAAACAGACTTTGGATCGCGGTCTCAAGCTGCTTGATGATGAACTCGATGGGCTTGAAGAGGGCGCGCCTTTGTCGGGCGACGCGGCCTTCAAACTTTATGACACCTATGGCTTCCCGCTCGATCTGACTCAGGATGCGCTGCGCGAAAAGGGCCGTGAGGTGGATACCGATGGCTTTGACGCGGCGATGGAAGAGCAGAAAGCCAAAGCGCGTGCGGCTTGGGCGGGCTCTGGAGAAGCTGCGGACAATACCATTTGGTTTGACGTGCTGGACACAGCTGGCGCGACGGACTTCCTTGGCTATGACACCGAAAAGGCCGAAGGGCAGGTTGTGGCTCTGGTGCAAGACGGAAATGTCGTTGATGCGCTGGAAGCGGGTCAAACCGGCTGGGTGATCGTGAACCAGACGCCTTTTTATGGTGAATCCGGAGGTCAGGTCGGCGATACTGGCGTGATCCGCCGTTTGGACAACCGTGATGACGTCTCGCTGGTGCAAGACACGCGCAAATTTGCGGACGGTAAGGTCTATGCCCATAAGGTGCAGGTCGAAAAAGGCACTGTGACCAAGGATGATCCAGTCGAACTGGAGGTCGATCACGCGCGCCGCACCGCGATCCGCGCGAACCACTCGGCAACTCACCTGTTGCACGAAGCTCTGCGCAACGCGCTTGGCGAGCATGTGGCGCAGCGTGGCTCGCTGAATGCAGAAGATCGTCTGCGGTTTGATTTCAGTCACACCAAAGCGCTGTCGGCGGCTGAGCTGACCCAGGTTGCGGATGAGGTGAACGCCTATATTCGCCAGAACACGTCCGTTGAAACCCGCATCATGACGCCCGATGACGCCCGCGAAATTGGCGCTCAGGCGCTCTTTGGCGAGAAGTATGGCGACGAAGTGCGCGTGGTCTCTATGGGTCGCGCCGATACGGGTAAGGGGCTGGACGGAAACACATATTCCTTGGAACTCTGCGGCGGCACACACGTCAAACAGACCGGTGACATCGGCGCATTGGTGATCTTGGGCGACAGTGCATCCTCTGCAGGCGTGCGCCGGATCGAGGCGCTGACAGGCGCGGCGGCTGTGGCGCATTCGCAGGCTGAGGCCGCCAGCCTTGGCGACATCCTTGGTCTGCTCAAGGCTCAACCGACGGACGCCTTGGATCGTGTGAAATCCCTGATGGACGAACGCAAAGCCCTGCAAAACGAAGTCGCGCAACTGCGTCGCGAACTCGCTATGGCAGGCGGTGCGGGGCAAGGCTCTGGCCCAGAGGTCAAAGAGATCAACGGCAAGAAATTCATCGCTCAGGTGCTGCATGGTGTCTCGGGTCGCGACCTGCCTGCGTTGATTGATGAACACAAAGCGCGGATCGAATCCGGCGCGGTTCTGTTGATCGCGGATGCCGACGGCAAAGCTGCCGTGGCGGCGGGCGTCACAAAGGACCTAACGGAAGATCTGAACGCCGTTGACATCGTGCGTGCTGCAGTGGCTGAATTGGGCGGCAAAGGCGGCGGCGGTCGTCCGGACATGGCCCAAGGTGGCGCCAAAGACACCAGCAATGCTGAGGCCGCAATCAAAGCCGCCGAGGCACTGCTTTAACGAAAAGGAATTCGCGGATGGTGGCATATGTAATCGCAGGGATTGAGGTCACCAACCGCGAGGACTACTGGAACTACGCCGAACAAACGGTCGCCAGTGCTAAGAAGGTTGGCGGCAAGTTTTTGGCCAAAGGTGGCCCGCAGGCCGTGATCGAAGGCCCCGCACCTGATCGCCATGTGATCATCGAATTCCCCAGCCGCGAGGTGGCCGAAACCTGGTACCAGTCTGACGAATATCAGGCGATCCTGCCGATTGCCCTGCGCAGCTCGAACCGCACCGTTGTGATTGTAGAAGGATACGAATAATGCCCGCGCTCTGGATTGCTCATGTGACCGTCACCGACCCTGAAGCCTATGGCAAATATGCCGAGCTCGCCGGTCCTGCGATTGCCAAACACGGCGGTCATTTCATCGCCCGCGCGGGTCGTTTTGTGCAGCTTGAGGGCAAAGAACGCCCACGCAATGTGGTTGCGAAATTCCCGGACGTCGACACAGCCGTCGCCTGTTACCACAGCCCAGAATACCAAGAGGCCCTGAGCCACGCGCGAGGTGCCTCGGAACGTGAACTCATGGTCGTGGAAACCTCCGAATAAACAAGCGAACTGCTTTCTCCTTAGGAGATTTGAAATCGCCTGCTAGGTTCCTCTTAGTATCAAAGTTAAGGGGGACCAGTGACATGTCACTCGGCGCATTTTCCATCAGCCTCGCGGTCAAAGACCTCGCGGCGTCAATCAAATTCTACGAAACCCTCGGGTTTGAAAGCTTCCATGACGGCAGCGAGCACAACTATGCGATCCTCAAAAGCGGCGAGGCTGTGATCGGCCTGTTTCAAGGCATGTTTGAGGGCAACATTCTGACGATCAATCCGGGATGGACGCAGGACGCGGCTGCCGTGGATGGCCCGTTCGAAGACGTGCGCGACATTCAAAATCGCCTTCAAGCTGCAGGGATCGACATCCCGACGCCCGCTGATGCAAACGGCACCGGACCGGCCAGTTTCATGCTGGCCGACCCCGATGGCAACACCATCCTCTTTGACCAACACGTCGGAAAACCCGACGCGTAAGTCTTTCTCTTGCTGGAATTATCCCGGAGGTATGGGGGCTGGCCCCCACCTGTACTTAGACTTGCTTGGACATCCGCTTACGTTCATGCGGATCCAGATAGCGTTTGCGCAGGCGCACCTCGTTCGGGGTTACTTCGACCAGCTCGTCGTCGTTGATATATGCAATCGCCTCTTCCAAAGACAGGCTCATCGGCGTGGTCAGGCGCACTGCGTCATCAGACCCAGAGGCCCGCACGTTGGTCAGTTTCTTACCCTTCAGCGGGTTCACCTCGAGGTCATTATCCCGGCTGTGTTCGCCAATAATCATGCCCTGATAGACCTGTTCCTGCGCGCCGATCATCATCTTGCCGCGCTCTTCCAAGTTCCACAGCGCATAGGCCACGGACACGCCGTTCTCCATCGAGATCAGAACGCCCGCGCGACGGCCAGGGATCGCGCCTTTGTACGGGGCCCAGGAATGGAACACGCGGTTCAAAACGCCAGTACCGCGGGTGTCGGTCAGGAATTCGCCGTGATAGCCGATCAGACCACGCGATGGCACATGGGCGATAATGCGGGTTTTGCCAGCACCTGCGGGTTTCATCTCGGCCAGATCACCTTTGCGCGCACCCGTCAGTTTTTCGATCACTGCGCCGGAATATTCGTCATCCACATCGATGGTGACTTCTTCGATCGGCTCCATTTTCTGGCCGTCTTCTTCACGCAACAGAACCTGGGGGCGCGAAATCGACAGCTCAAAGCCTTCTCGGCGCATGTTCTCGATCAGAACGCCCATCTGGAGTTCACCACGACCGGCAACCTCAAAGGCTTCGCCACCCGGCGTGTCGGTGATTTTGATCGCGACGTTGGATTCCGCTTCTTTCATCAGGCGGTCGCGGATCACGCGTGACTGGACCTTTTTGCCGTCACGGCCCGCCAGAGGGCTGTCGTTGATGCCGAAAGTCACGGTGATGGTGGGCGGGTCAATCGGTTGCGCTTCGAGCGGTTCATCGACGGCCAATGCACAGATCGTGTCGGCCACGGTGGCTTTGGACATGCCCGCGAGGGAGACGATGTCGCCTGCGGTGGCTTCTTCGATGTCTTGTTGGCCAAGGCCACGGAAAGCCTGAATTTTGGTGACCCGGAATTGCTCAATCTTTTGGCCGATGCGGGAAATCGCCTGAACGGTAGCGCCAACCTTCAGTTTGCCGCTTTCAACGCGGCCCGTCAGGATGCGGCCTACAAATGGGTCAGAGCCAAGCGTGGTCGCCAGCATGCGGAAATCATCATCCTGTTTCGCGATCTGACGCGGGGCAGGGACGTGGTTGACCACAAGGTTAAACAACGCGTGAAGGTCTTTGCGAGGTCCATCCAGATCTGCATCGGCCCAGCCGGAACGGCCGGAAGCATAGAGATGTGGGAAATCAAGCTGGTCTTCGTCTGCATCCAGCGACGCGAAGAGGTCAAAGCACTCATCAAGGGCGCGGTCAGGCTCGGCATCGGGCTTGTCGACTTTGTTCAGAACCACGATTGGGCGCAGACCCAGTGCGAGGGCTTTGGAGGTCACGAATTTGGTCTGAGGCATCGGGCCTTCGGCCGCATCGACCAACAGAACAACGCCGTCGACCATGGACAGGATCCGCTCAACCTCGCCGCCGAAATCCGCGTGACCCGGGGTGTCCACGATATTGATCCGCGTGCCTTTCCACTCTACCGAGGTCGGTTTCGCGAAGATGGTGATGCCGCGTTCTTTTTCCAACTCGTTGGAATCCATGGCGCGTTCGGCCACTTCCTGGTTCTCGCGAAACGCGCCAGATTGCTTGAGAAGCTCGTCCACCAGCGTGGTCTTGCCGTGGTCAACGTGTGCGATGATCGCGATATTGCGGAGATCCATGAGTCTGCCCTTGATATGTTCGCGCAGCCCTTAACGCGGCAGTGCAGAAAACACCAGCCCTCTTGCGTGCATAGGCGCTATGTGATGGCGACTGTGCAAATCTGACATCGCGCTTGTGCATCCCGAGGCATAGACGGATGGGGCGCACGGTGGCTATACCCCCGGCCATTCATAAAGCGAGGGTCAGACCATGTGCCGTTGGGCCACCTATATCGGGGAACCGATTTACCTGGAAGACATCATCACACGCCCCGATCATTCTCTGGTGGCGCAGAGTGTCGAGGCGACGGAATGCAAGACGACCACGAATGCGGATGGCTTTGGGATTGCCTGGTACGATGAGCGTCCTGAACCTGGGCTTTATCGGGATGTCTATCCCGCATGGTCGGATCCAAATCTGCGGTCCTTGGCGCATCAGGTGAAGTCTCGGCTGTTCTTGTCCCACGTGCGTGCGTCGACTGGCGCCAGCACCTCGCGCAACAATTGCCATCCTTTTGCTGCGCACAATTGGACCTTTATGCACAACGGTCAGGTCGGCGGGTTTGAGCAGTTTCGCAAGGCCGCAGATATGGCTGTGCCAGATGAGCTTTATGGCAAACGTTTGGGCGGTACGGACAGCGAAGTTCTCTTCCTGTTAGCGCTTGGGTTTGGCTTGGATCGCGACCCCTGCGCCGCGCTCGAGCAGTCTGTCTCGTGGCTGGAAAACCAGAGCCGCGCAACCGGGGAGTCGCCTCATATGCGGCTCTCGGCAGCCTTCTCGGATGGGCAAACGCTCTATGCTGCGCGGTATTCCAGCGACCATATCGCACCATCGGTTTACTATCGCTATAGCGAAACACGTCGGGGCTGGGCGGTGGTGTCCGAGCCGCTGGAAACCAATGAGGACGGTTGGATAGAGTTGGCGCCGGGGAAGATGATTTCCATTACATCTGAAGGGCTTAGTGAAACGGACTTCGTTCCAAACCGAGCCGAGGTCGCAGCCTAGGCCTCTAGCTTTTCAGCATTGGCCTCAAACCAAGCCCCAATGCGCGCCTGAAGGTGATCCCAAAGATCCGGTGCGCCTTTGGCGACTTTCCACCCCACGCGGTCTTCGAGTTGCTGACGAGAGACCTTGTATTCGACCCAGCTGCCGCCGCCTGTCTCTAGGTTGGCGTTGACGGGCTGCACGCGGTCCACGGATTTCGCGAAAACAGCGTCATCGCTTTGAGCGGCTTCGAATTCGTCCCAAAGGGCGCGCAGGTCTTTGCCTTGTGCGTCAGGCAAAAGGCCAAAGATGCGGTCTGCGGCTGCGGCTTCTTTCGCTTCGATGTCAGCAACGTCATGGTCGCCATGGATAGGAGCGTCTCCGACGTCGATTTCTACCAGATCATGGATCAGCAGCATTTTGAGCACGCGGGCGACGTCGATATCTGCATGAGCATGTTCAGCCAAGACCCACGCATACATCGCAATGTGCCACGAGTGTTCGCCACTGGTTTCACGACGTGAGTTGTCGCAGAGTTTCGTGGCGCGGGTGACGGTCTTCAGGCGGTCGACTTCGATGAGAAACGCAAGGCGCTGCAGGAAGTCCTGTGAGGGGCTTTCCTTTGACCAGCCAAGTTCCTGAAACGCATAGGCATGGGCCTCGGGGAAGCGCTCTGCCAACATACGGGCGCGTCCGGTTTTGAGGTTGTCCTGCACGATCTCGACGTGGTCTGGAATTTCTCTTGCGTTGTTAAGGGTTTGAAAGATCGGTTGGCAGGCATCCAGCGCTTTGGCGAAACGCGCGCTGGGGGTCTCGGCAGCCTCGAACTCGTGCCATATCTTCTGCAACGTCGTGCCTTGAGTGGATGGCAACATACCAAAAATGCGCGCAGCGGCGGCTTGTTCTGCGACGGCAACGGCCTCCCAGTCCGTCGGCAAATCAATCGGGTGGTCGCCCACGTCAATTTCAACAGTATCATGGAGCAACAGCATCTGAATGACGCGCAGGATATCTACGTCGTCACCAGCATGGGGCGCAAATATCAAAGCATAGAGCGCGAGATGCCAACTATGTTCCGCAGAATTCTCAAACCGCGAGCCATCCACGATGTAGCTTGACCGGATGACGCTCTTCAACTTGTCGATTTCATTCAGAAAATCAATCTGTTGGTCGAGCGTTTTCGTCATTGTGGCGGCTGGCTCCCGAGCATTTGGGCAAGCGTTTTGCGCGCGCGTTCTTCGGCGTCATAGACGCGAACGGCGGTCATATAGGCTTCGTGCAAAGTCGAGGACGAGGCCTCAAGAACCTGACCGATGGTCTGCACCATGTTCAGATCGCCCGTTTCCTTTTGGGCCTTCAGAACATCGCGTGCGAGCTTTTCGCCCAGGTTTTCAACGTAGCTCATGGATTACCGCGTGTTCTCGGTGAGGCGGCGTTTCACATAGTCGGTGACGTCTCCGATCATGTGATCCATATGCGGTTCTTTAAAGAAGTGGTCCGCGCCTTCGATTTCGGTGTGGGTGATCGTGATGCCTTTTTGCTCGTGCAGTTTGTTCACCAGATTGGTTGTGTCCGCAGGAGGTGCCACACGGTCGCCGGTGCCATTGATGATCAGACCAGAGGACGGGCAGGGCGCCAAGAAGCTGAAATCATACATATTTGCAGGTGGCGACACGCTGATGAAACCGGTGATTTCAGGGCGACGCATCAAAAGCTGCATGCCGATCCACGCGCCAAAGCTGAATCCCGCGACCCAGCAATGTTTTGAATTGGTGTTCATGGACTGCAGATAATCCAGCGCGCTGGCTGCATCAGAGAGTTCGCCGACACCCTGGTCATATTCGCCTTGGCTCCGGCCCACGCCACGGAAGTTAAACCGCAGAACGGTGAAGCCCATGTTGTAGAAGGCATAATGCAGGTTGTAGACAACTTTGTTGTTCATCGTCCCGCCGAATTGCGGATGTGGATGCAGCACGATGGCAATCGGCGCGTCACGATCTTTTTGCGGGTGATAGCGGCCTTCAAGACGTCCTTCTGGACCAGGAAAAATGACCTCTGGCATATGTCTGCCTGCCTCCTTCAATAAAGTGTAAAGGTTTCTTGACGAAATCCCTCGGGCACTTTAGAACTATTCTAACTACAGGCCGCTGCGGCCTGCTTCGTTTGGCGTTTTAAGCGGTCTACGCAATGCGGCGACGGAGGTCAACGAATTCGCGCGAGGAATTGGGGCTATGAAACTCTCGACGAAGGGACGCTACGCGGTCGTAGCCCTTGCGGATATTGCGTTGCAACCCACTGAAAAACTTGTGACTTTGTCGGAGATTTCCGAACGTCAGGATATTTCGCTCGCCTATCTTGAGCAGCTTTTCCTGAAATTACGCCGGGCTGAATTGGTGGACTCTGTGCGTGGGCCCGGTGGTGGTTATCGTTTGGCGCGTCCAACCTCTGAGATTCGCATTGTGGATGTGCTGGCCGCGGTCGATGAAACCGTGTCGGCGCTGCATACTGGGGCGGGGGCCTCTGGTGGTCAATCAGGCTCGCGCGCGCAATCTATGGCGAACCGTTTGTGGGAAGGGCTTTCGGCCCATGTTTATGTGTTCCTGCACCAAACACGGCTTTCCGATATCGTGGAAAACGGCCTTGCGCCCTGTCCGGCCGTGCCGTCCTTGTTTGCGGTAGTGGATGAGGACTAATGCGCGCCTATTTGGACCATAACGCCACGACGCCGCTGCGTCCTGAGGCGCGGGAGGCGATGATTGGGGCGATGTCCCTCATCGGCAATCCCTCTTCGGTCCATTCCGAAGGCCGCGCGGCGAAATCGGCCTTGGAAAAGGCGCGCCAGACGGTGGCGTCGGCCTTTGGTGCGGAGGGGGCGGAGGTTGTTTTCACCTCGAGTGCCACAGAGGCAGCGTCTTTGGCGCTTCAGGGGCGAGATATTCTTGGTTGTGATGTCGAACATGACGCGGTGCGCGCCTGGGTTGCGGATGTGCATTCCCATGCGGTGGACCGCAAAGGCGCCGTCTCGGTTATCGATCCCAGATCGTCGACGTTGCAACTCGCAAACTCCGAGACTGGCGTGATCCAGTCATTGCCGCAGGGCTTGTCGGTGACGGACGCCACGCAAGCCTTTGGCAAACTGCCTGTGGCGTTCAACTGGCTGGGCGCGGATATGGCGATCGTGTCGGCGCATAAGCTGGGCGGCCCCAAAGGCATCGGCGCTTTGGTGATGAAACGGGGCATTGATCTTGAGGCACGCTTGAAAGGTGGCGGACAAGAGATGGGACGCCGCGCGGGTACCGAGAATATCATCGGTGCCGTGGGTTTTGCGGCGGCAGCCGAGGCCGCGCAGCGTGATATCGAGCGCGGCATTTGGTCTGACATCGAGAAATTGCGCGATTTGTTGGAAGAGACCATTGAAAGCGCAGCAAATGAGACAATTTTTGTTGGGAAAGGTGCAAACCGCCTTCCCAACACAAGTTGTTTCGCCGTGCCCGGGTGGAAGGGCGAGACACAGGTGATGCAGATGGATCTGGCGGGCTATGCGATTTCGGCGGGCTCGGCCTGTTCTTCGGGCAAGGTCAAAGCCAGCGCCGTGCTGCAAGCCATGGGATATGACGCAACCACTGCGTCAAGTGCGATCAGGGTCAGCCTTGGTCCGCAGACAACAGAACAAGAGGTCATAGGGTTTGCCAAAGCTTGGCTGGCTCAGTGGCAGAAATTCCGCGCCCGCGCGGCGTGATTGAAGGAGACGCAGATGGCCATTTTGGACCAAGACGTAAAAGAAGGTGTCGATCAAGAAACCGTGGATGCGGTACGCGAGGTCGGCGGCGCCTATAAATACGGTTGGGAAACCGAAATCGAAATGGAATACGCCCCAAAGGGCCTTTCCGAGGACATCGTGCGTCTGATTTCTGAAAAGAATGACGAGCCCGAATGGATGACCGAATGGCGTCTTGAAGCCTATCAGCGTTGGCTGTCCCGCGAAGAACCCGATTGGGCGATGGTCAGCTATCCTGAGATCGATTTTCAGGATCAATACTATTATGCGCGCCCCAAAAGCATGGAAGAGAAGCCGAAGTCCTTGGATGACGTGGATCCTAAGCTCTTGGAAACATATCAAAAGCTCGGCATTCCTCTGAA
Organism: Cognatishimia sp.; assembly: GCA_013215215.1. Lineage (GTDB taxonomy): Bacteria > Pseudomonadota > Alphaproteobacteria > Rhodobacterales > Rhodobacteraceae > Cognatishimia. Next base: position 20,924 of record JABSOU010000048.1, read on the forward strand.
GGAGCAGATGATTTTGGCCGGAGTAGAGGGTGCTGAGGATGCGCCAGCTGAGGGTCGTAAGGTTGCGGTTGATGCGGTCTTTGACTCTGTCTCGGTCGGCACGACGTTCCAGGCGGAACTCAAGAAAGCGGGCGTGATCTTCTGCTCGATCTCTGAGGCGATCAAAGAACATCCTGAGCTGGTGAAGAAATACCTCGGCTCTGTTGTTCCGGTGCAGGACAACTTCTATGCAACGCTAAACTCTGCGGTCTTCTCTGACGGATCCTTCGTTTACATCCCACCGGGCGTGCGTTGCCCGATGGAGCTGTCCACCTATTTCCGCATTAACGCGGAAAACACTGGCCAATTTGAGCGCACGCTGATCATTGCCGACAAGGGCAGCTACGTGTCCTACCTCGAAGGCTGTACCGCGCCGCAACGTGACACCGCGCAGCTGCATGCCGCTGTGGTCGAGATCATCGTCGAAGAAGACGCCGAGGTGAAATATTCCACCGTTCAAAACTGGTTCCCGGGCGACGAGAACGGCAAGGGCGGCATCTATAACTTTGTGACCAAACGCGCCGATTGCCGGGGCGACCGCGCCAAGATGATGTGGACGCAGGTGGAAACCGGCTCTGCTGTCACTTGGAAATACCCGTCCTGCATTCTGCGTGGCGAGGAAAGCCAAGGTGAGTTTTACTCGATCGCGATCGCCAATAACCACCAGCAGGCCGACACCGGCACCAAGATGATCCACCTGGGCAAGAACACCAAGTCCCGGATCGTGTCCAAAGGCATCTCGGCAGGCGTGGCGCAGAACACCTATCGCGGTCAGGTCTCGATGCATCCAAAGGCCAANAATTCGCGGAACTATACGCAGTGTGACAGCTTGTTGATCGGCGACAAATGCGGGGCCCATACGGTGCCGTATATTGAGGTGAAGAACAACAGCTCGCGCGTCGAACATGAGGCGACCACATCCAAGGTGGATGACGAGCAAATGTTCTATTGCCGCCAGCGGGGTATGGACGAAGAAGAGGCGGTCGCGCTGATCGTCAACGGCTTTGCCAAAGAAGTTCTGCAGGCGCTGCCAATGGAATTTGCCATGGAAGCTCAACAGCTTGTGGCGATCTCGCTTGAGGGGTCTGTGGGCTGATGGAAACCATTCAAGCCCTTATGCAACAGAGCCTCGGCGTGGGTGTCGGCATGATGGTCGGCAGCCTCATCGGCCTTGGCATCCGCAAACAACGCGGCAATACCGAGGGTCTGATCGGCGGCTCTGTCATCGTCACATCGGGCGTCATCGGCTTTGTTTGTCTCGCCGTCATGATGCTGATCACTTGGATTGGAGGATCGCTATGATCGTCAGCACAACCAATACAATCGAAGGTCATCAGATCGTCGACTATCGCGGCATCGTCGTGGGCGAGGCCATCATGGGTGCGAATGTTGTCCGCGATGTCTTCGCGAGCATCACGGATATCGTGGGCGGCCGGTCCGGTGCCTATGAAAGCAAGCTGCAGGATGCGCGGGACACAGCCCTGCGCGAGCTGGAAGAGCGCGCCATGGCCAAAGGCGCGAATGCGGTCGTGGGCGTGGATCTGGATTATGAGGTCATCGGGCAATCCATGTTGATGGTCTCGGCCTCGGGCACTGCTGTGGTGCTGAAATAATGTGGCGAAGCGCGCTTTTGCCGGCCTGCACGACAGGGGCATTCTGCGCGGTTTTCGCTTTGGTGGTCAGCAGCATCGCGCCGATGCTTGGGGCCACGCAAGTGCTGGCGGTGAGTTTCGTCAGCGGGTTTTTCGGGTCCTTGGTGGCTCACTTTGTAATACGGAAATGAACCGCCTGATGTGCGGGCGGATGAGGAAAAGAACATGTTGGAAATCAAAGGCCTGAAGGTCAAACTGGAAGACGAAGACAAGCAGATCCTGAAGGGCGTGGACCTGACGGTCGAAGCGGGCAAAGTGCATGCGATCATGGGGCCTAATGGCTCTGGTAAATCGACGCTCTCTTATGTTCTGTCGGGCCGTGACGGTTATGAAGTCACCGAGGGCGCAGCGTCTCTCGATGGCGAAGATCTGCTTGAGATGGAACCAGAAGAGCGCGCGGCCGAGGGCCTGTTCCTCGCGTTCCAATATCCGGTTGAGATCCCGGGCGTGAGCAACATGACCTTCCTGCGCACCGCGGTGAATGCACAGCGCAAGGCGCGTGATGAGGAAGAGCTCTCTGCGGCGGACTTCCTGAAGGACATCCGTGCGAAGGCGAAAACGCTCAAGATCGATGCGGATATGTTGAAGCGCCCTGTGAACATGGGTTTCTCTGGCGGTGAAAAGAAACGTAACGAAATCCTGCAGATGGCGATGCTGGAACCAAAGATGTGCATCCTCGATGAGACAGACTCGGGACTCGACGTGGACGCCATGAAACTGGTGTCCGAAGGTGTCAACGCGCTGCGGTCTGAGGGTCGTGGGTTCCTCGTGATCACCCACTATCAGCGTCTGCTCGACCACATCAAACCAGACGTCGTGCATATCATGGCGGACGGCCGCATCGTGAAAACCGGCGGCCCAGAGCTGGCGCTTGAGGTTGAAGAGAATGGTTACGCTGACATTCTGGCGGAGGTCGCCTAATGGGCCTGCTGGACGTCAAACAAGAGGCAACAGAGGCGCGGTTGAGCGGCGTCACTCTGCCTGAAAGCGGAGCCTGGCTAGCCACGGCACGCGCAGATGCGCTGGCGCGGGTGAAAACCATGGGCCTGCCGCATGCGCGCGATGAATATTGGAAATACACCCGTCCGGGCACGCTGACACAGGCCGATGCGCCAGAAGCTGCGCTCTACGACACGGATGAGGCTCCGATCTTTGATGGGATCGAGCGTCTGAATGTCGTCTTTGTCGACGGTGTGTTTAGTGCTGAAGAGTCCGACGATCTGACCGGCGAAGGCCTGTCGATCGAACGTCTCGCAGATATTGCGCAGAACGATATCCATTGGGCCAAAGAGCTCTATGGCGTTCTGGAAACCAAAGGTCAGACCCCGGTTCAGCGTCCTTTGGCGGCGCTCAACACGGCGTTGGCCACTGATGGCGTTGTGATCCGCGTATCGGGTGAGGTCAGCAAGCCGGTGAATCTGTCTTACCGCCACCGCGACACGACATCCGACGCGGCGTTGCACCATGTGGTGAAGCTTGAAGAGGGCGCGAAGGTGACTCTTTTGGAAAACGGCCCCGGTGCGGCTCGGTTTAACCAAGTGCTTGAGGTAGAGGTCGCGGACAAGGCGGAATTCCACCACGTGCGGGCGCAAGGTCGCGATCATGAACGTCGCAATGTGACCCACATCTTTGCTCGGCTTGGCACGGAAAGCGTGTTCAAATCCTTTACCGTGACTGTGAACGGCGTTTTGACTCGCAACGAAGCGGTTCTGGAACTGACCGGAGACGATGCGGTGGCCCATGTCGCAGGCGCTTGCGTTGGAGACGGTGAATTCCACCACGACGACACGGTCTTTGTGACCCATAACGCAGTGAATTGCGAAAGCCGTCAGGTGTTCAAAAAGGTTCTCCGCAACGGTGCGACCGGCGTATTCCAAGGCAAGATCCTGGTGCAACCAGACGCGCAAAAGACCGATGGCTATCAGATCAGCCAATCGCTTTTGTTGGATGACGACAGCCAATTCCTCGCGAAACCGGAACTCGAGATCTATGCCGATGACGTGGCCTGCTCACATGGCTCGACCTCTGGTGCGATTGACGAAGAAGGTCTGTTCTATCTGCGCGCGCGCGGCATTCCCAAGGATATTGCCACAGACCTCATGACTTTGGCCTTCCTCGCGGAAGCGGTCGAAGAGATTGAGTCTGACGAGCTGTCCGACGCCATCATCTCGCGTCTGGAAAGCTGGCTGGAGCGTCGTCGCGGCTGATGTCTGTCACGCGTGATATTCTGGCAACCTACAGGGGGCCGGGGCAGGTTGTGTCCCGCCGCCTCGCGATGGGCGTGCGTGAAGACCGAGGTCTTGCGATCCTGATGGCCGCCTGCGTGACGATCTTTATTGCGCAATGGCCCCGTCTGGCGCGTGAGGCGCATTTGCAGGGCCTAGAGCTAAACATGCTTTTGGGCGGTCAGCTCTTGGTCTGGATCTTTATCATGCCGCTCGCCTTTTACGTGCTGGCGATGCTGGCTCAGACCGTACTGCGCCTCTTTGGACGTCAGATCGAGGGTTTCACCAGCCGCTTTGCCCTCTTTTGGGCGCTCTTGGCGATTGCGCCGATCTCTCTGTTCCGCGGTCTTGTCGGCGGCTTTATCGGCCCGGGCGTTGTCTATGACAGCGTCGGTTTGATTGCGATCCTTGTGTTTACGTGGTTCTGGATGTCCGGTCTGCGCAGCAATATGGAGCGCCCTCAATGATGCAGCAGTTCCGAGAGCTTGTGACCCTGACCATCCTGCGCCCAGCAGAGGCCATGGTGCAGATTCTGGCTATGCAATTGCCGATCCGCATATCCTGGGTGCTTTTGGTCGTAGGTGTCATGCTGTCGACCGTGGCGATCTTTGCGCGGGTGCTGCTCTTCCCGGTCGAGATCTTTCCGGGCGTAATGTTTCTGGATGTGGTGACGCCCTTTGGGTTGTTTGTGACCATGACAATCGTGGCCGCCACCTCGGCGGGACTTTTGACCTTTGCGGGGCGGCAACTAGGCGGGCAGGGCACATTTGCGCAGGTTCTGACCTATGTCGCCTGGCTTCAGGTGATGCGCGCGGTGGTCGAAGGGGCTGGGCTGATTGTGTCCTTTGCCTCTTTCAATTTGGCAGTCCTGGCGATCAATCTTGCAGGGCTCTATGGGATCTGGATTATCCTGCAGTTTCAAAAGGTGACCCATGGGTTTGACTCCCTCGGACGCGCGCTAGGTAGCCTTGTACTGACCTTCGTTGGCCTCGTGATGGTGATCTCGCTGCTCGTGGCCCCCTTTATCAGCGCTTAACTGGACAGACGCATGTTTGATATCAACAAAATCCGCCAAGACTTTCCGATCCTTGCGCGCGAGGTGAACGGGAAACCGCTGACCTATCTGGACAATGGCGCCTCTGCGCAGAAACCGCAGGTGGTGATTGATGCGGTCACCCGTGGGTATGCCGAGGAATACGCCAATGTTCACCGTGGGTTGCATTATCTGTCCAACCTCGCAACCGAGAAATATGAGGCCGTGCGCGGCACCATTGCCAAGTTTCTCAATGTCAAAGACCCAGACGAGATCGTTCTGAACTCAGGCACCACCGTGGGGATCAACCTTGTGGCCTATGGCTGGGCGATGGAGCATCTGAGTGCGGGTGATGAGATCGTCCTGTCCGTGATGGAGCACCACGCAAATATCGTGCCCTGGCATTTCCTGCGAGAACGTATGGGCGTTGTGCTGAAATGGGTCGATATTGCCGATGACGGCAGTCTGGATCCACAGCGCGTGGTCGACGCGATCTCGGACAAGACGAAACTGGTGGCGATCACGCAGTGTTCTAACGTTTTGGGTACCGTCGTTGACGTGAAAACCATCACGAGTGAGGCACATGCGCGCGGCGTTCCGGTGCTGGTCGATGGCTCGCAAGGCGCGGTTCATATGCCGGTTGATGTCGAAGATCTGGGCTGTGATTTCTATGCGATCACCGGCCACAAGCTCTATGGGCCGTCAGGATCTGGTGCGATCTACATCAAGCGTGACCGCATGAAGGAAATGCGTCCGTTTATTGGTGGTGGAGACATGATCAAAGAGGTCACGCAGGATGCTGTGATCTACAATGATCCACCGATGAAGTTTGAAGCTGGCACGCCGGGAATCGTGCAGACCATCGGTCTGGGTGTGGCGCTTGAGTACCTCATGGAGATCGGCATGGAGAATGTCGCGCGTCATGAGAATGACCTGCGCGACTATGCGCTGGCGCGGTTTAAGTCTCTGAATTGGCTCAATGTTCAAGGCCAAGCGCCGGGCAAAGCCGCGATCTTTAGCCTGACGCTGGACGGCGCGGCGCATGCGCATGATATCTCGACCATCCTCGATAAACGAGGCGTGGCTGTGCGGGCGGGCCACCATTGCGCGGGCCCTTTGATGGAGCGTTTGGGTGTCACCGCGACCTGTCGCGCGAGCTTT
>JABSOU010000049.1 GCA_013215215.1 Cognatishimia sp.
CAGATCCCTCAACCTGTCACGCTGCAGGTGCGAAAAATCCACAAGAAAGTCAGTTTCCGCCGATCCCTCGGGACGTCTACGCTTTCATCTTGCCCAAAATACTCTCGCCGAAGGCAAGCCCGCAAAGCGGGGTTAATCCGGCATCCCAAGCGGAGCGCTATCTCGAAGAACCGCTTTGATTTCAGCGGTGTAGCTCTCGGCGTCACTTGTATGCGCGCGCCCTTCGTGCATCAAAATCGGCGCATGCAGGCGCAGGGGTGCCTTCCCCGAATGGCGCGCGCGCAGGATCACGAGATGCGCATCTCGGGAAGTTCGGGGCTGTAGAGGTTGAATTTGAACAGATCCCAGTGTTTTGGGCAAATACCTTAGCAGATCCTGTGTGCGCTCCGCACGATGGATGAAGCTCACATAGCCTTTCGGAGTCACGCGCCGGGCGGCGACCTCAAGCCATGCTTTCAAAGGCGTGGCTTCGCCCATCGCCGTTTCGCGCCCTAAGTCGGTCGCGGCATGGCCTGCCGCCCGGTCAAAATAGGGAGGATTGGCCATAACATGGTCAAAACGCGCAGATTTCACCTGATCCGGAAGCGCCTCAAGATCAGCTTCGATCACTGTCAAATCCGCTTTATTGAGCGCACCGTTTTCGCGCGCCAAAGCCGCATAGTCTGGCTGAATTTCCACCCCCGTGAGATTCAGATCCGGCACCCGCGCATTGAGACAAAGTGCCGCCGTCCCAACGCCGACCCCAAGCTCTAAAACCGTCTGCCCGGATCGTGCAGGCACCGAGGCCGCCAAGAGCACAGGATCCACGCCCGCGCGGTATCCTTTCACGGGCTGACGGATCCGCACACGGCCGCCAAGATACTCATTTTCCGAGATTTTTTCGCTCACGGCCGCCCCAAGGGGATCTCATTGTCGCGCATCACGCGTTCGGCGCGCTCGATCATGTCGTCGCGAACCATCAAACGGCGCGGGAAAATACCGATGCCGCCTTCAAGGACGCTCATATTTACGTCCAAATCAAAGCAGTCTATACCCTCCCCCTGAAGAAGGGCTGAGGCAAAGGCGATGATCGTCGGATCCGTAGTGCGCAAGAGCTCTTTCATATTGCGGATGTAAGGCTTTTGGCCTGCGTTTGTCGACCCTAGTGACGGGAACGTTATGAGTCTGGATCAGGCAGCACATAAACCACATGAGGCGCTGGCGGCGCTCTTGGCAGAAGACATGGGTCGCGTGAATGACCTGATTGCAGCGCGCATGGCGAGCGAGCACGCACCTCGCATTCCTGAGGTGACAGCGCATTTGGTTGGCGCGGGCGGCAAGCGGTTGCGGCCTCTTCTGACGTTGGCGACCGCTCAGCTTTGCGGGTATGACGGCCCTTATCATGTGCATCTGGCAGCAACGGTGGAGTTCATTCACACCGCGACGCTCTTGCACGACGATGTGGTGGACGGGAGCGCTCAGCGTCGGGGTCGTCCGACGGCAAACTTGTTGTGGGACAATAAAAGCTCTGTTCTGGTTGGAGACTACCTGTTTTCGCGCGCCTTCCAGTTGATGGTGGAAACCGGCTCACTGCGGGTTCTGGATATTCTCGCGAATGCCTCTGCCACGATTGCAGAGGGCGAAGTCCTTCAACTGACCGCGGCGCAGGATCTGGCGACGGATGAAAGCATCTATCTGCAGGTTGTACGTGGCAAGACAGCGGCTATGTTTTCTGCGGCCACCGAAGTGGGTGGCGTGATCGCGGGGGCTGATGAAACCCACGTCAAAGCGCTGTTTGACTATGGTGACGCACTTGGGATTGCCTTCCAGATTGTGGATGATCTTTTGGATTATCAGGGCGATAGCGCAGCAACTGGTAAGAACGTCGGAGATGACTTCCGCGAACGCAAGCTGACCTTGCCACTGATCAAAGCGGTGGCAAAGGCAAACGCTGAAGAACGTGCGTTTTGGGAACGCACCATTGAAAAGGGAAAGCAGGCGGACGGTGATCTTGAGACCGCGCTTGAGTTGCTTAATCGGCACGGCGCTCTGGACGACACCCGTCAGGACGCTTTGAAATGGGCGCAGGACGCGAAAGACGCCTTGGCTGATCTGCCGGATCATCAGATCAAGACATTGCTGATTGATCTTGCCGATTATGTGGTCGCGCGGATCAACTGACGGCTAGGAGGCGCTGCCCCTCTTTGCGGGATTTTGTGAAATCCCGCCAATTCACCCCGGAGTAGTTTCGGCAAGATGAATGAGCTTGCCTGTTTGAACCCACCAATCGGGATTGTTTGCGTTGATCTCTTGGGCGGCTTTTTCAATTGCGGGGCTGGCTTCAGGGAAAAGCGCGAAACAGGTCGCGCCAGAGCCTGACATACGCGAGAACAGCGCCTCGGTGCCTGCGAGAGCCTCAAGGACTTTTGCAATGACCGGGGCCAGAGTGATCGCGGGCTGTTCCAGATCATTGCGTTGGATCTTAAGCCATTCTGCCAGCTCTTGAACACTGTTCCACGCGGGGAGTTCTTGGGGCATAGGTGGATTATCGCGTGACGTGAGGGCTTTGAAAATCGACGGGGTAGCGACATGCACTCCGGGGTTGACCAAAAGGATGTCGCAGGGCGGTAAACTTGGGAGCAGGGTTAGCTCTTCGCCAATACCGGACATGCGTTGCGCAAGGGGCCTCAAACAAACAGGCAGGTCCGCACCCAGTGACACCGTCTCTTGTGGCGCGGGCAATGGCACATCCCACAGCTTTGACAAGGCGCGCAGGGTGGCCGCCGCGTCAGAGGACCCACCACCGATGCCAGAAGCAGGTGGCAGGGTTTTGGTTAGGTGAAGCGACGCTGATTTGTTTGGATCTAAGAGACGCGCGGCTTTAATCACCAGATTGCTGGCATCCGTTGGAACGCCCTCGGACATGGGCCCGCTCACCGTCAATGACGTTTCTGTCGAGGGTGCCGCTGTAATTTCGTCCCCGATATCAGCAAAGGCCACCAGTGAATCCAACAGATGATAGCCATCCGCCCGTCGCCCGGACACATGCAAAGTCAGATTGATTTTCGCCGGGGCGAAGGCCGTGACCTTAGCCGTCATTGGCCACCTGAACCGGATCGTTGCCTTCTGCTTCCAGAACAGCATCCAAACCTACATCGAGCTTCTGTCGAATGCGATCAGGATCTGCTTCAGGCGCGCTGTCTTCGTCAATAAAGGACAAGGCGCGGTGCCATTGGAAACGGGCTTCGGTTTTGCGACCTACCTTCCAATAGACGTCACCAAGGTGATCGTTCACGATCGGATCAACGGGCATCAGCGCGGCGGCGCGTTCCATAGGATCCACGGCTGCTTCAAAACGGCCAAGGCGGTAGAGCACCCAGCCAAGGCTGTCGACGATGTAGCCAGAATCGGGGCGTGCTTCGACGGCGCGTTCGATCATACCAAGCGCTTCATCAAGCTTGATGCGTTTTTCCACCAGCGAATAGCCGAGATAGTTCAACACCTGCGGCTGGTCTGGGTTCAATTCCAAAGCCGCGCGGAAATCGGCCTCGGCAGCGGGCCAGTCGCCCAGGCGTTCATTGGTGATACCGCGCGCATAGAAGGTGAACCACTTACCGTCACTTGGATCACTCATCATCGACAGAGCTTTGTCATAGGCCTCTGCGGCCCGCATGTAATCCTGTTGCTGACGGAAAACATCTCCCAGCGTGTTATGGACAATGGGCAGGTCTCCGTGCGTACGGGCGAGCTGTTCCAAGACTTCGATGGCGGCATCTATGCGGTCGCTGTGGCGCAGCGCTTCGGCGCGGCCCAGCTCTGCGGCGTGGAATGAAATATGGTCGGCGGGCACCGAGCGGTAAGCGCGGGTCGCCAGTTCGTATTGTTCAAGGTTCTCAAGCAGTTCGGCCGAGAGCAGCAGGGCATCCACGTGATCGGGGCGCAAGAATTCGGCTGTACGTGTGTAAAGCAGCGCGTAATCAGGATCGGCTTCGCCCCGCAGCGCATCCGCAAGGGAAAAGAAGACCTCGGCAATGCCTTCCTTCGCACTGCGCACGTGGGTGAATGGCAAGCGTTTGCCGTCGGCCAGATCTGCACGCAACTGGCGCAGTTGCGGATCAAGATCTTTGCCAAAGAGCGCGTCCAGAATTTCGAGGCCATCTTCGTTGCGGTCAAGCTGACTAAGGATCTCGATCTGCGCCATGGCCCCGCGACGGGTCAATTGCATACCCAGCGCACCTTCGGAGGAATAGATGCCCTCAGCACCGGCAAAATCGCCAACCGAGGCCATCGCCAATGCCTTGTGATAGAGCGCGAAGCCCGCAAGGCCCGGCTCCTGTGCGACCGCGTCAAAGCCAGCCACCGTGGCGTTCATATCGCCATCACCCAGCGCGGCCCAGGCCAAGATCAACCCGTCCACAAGCGGGCCAATGCCCTCTTCGGCCTGAATGCGCGCGATCACCTCATCAAATCGCCCACGATCACTGAGATCTGCGATCAGCGCCATATTCGCGAGCTGGCTGGCCACATCATCCACCGCATCCAGACGCCGCGCGATTGGGACCGCTTTGTCCATATTGCCCAGTGACAGATTGGCCAGAATGAGGCTTTCGAGCAGAAACGGATCGCTTGGATTGGCAACGAGAAGCCGCGTGTAATAGATCGAGGCCGCCTCGTAATCATAGCTGCTGGCCGCCGCGCGCCCTGCGAGGTAACTGCCTGCAAGCCCTTGGGCAGAGGCAGGTACAGATGTGACCAAAACGCTGGCCGCGATGACAAAAGACTTAAGCAGGGTGAAACGCACGAGAGGTCCTTGGATCAGTTCATCTGCCGCAGCCTATCGGGGAGTTCCCAAGGGGGCAATGGGCTGTGCCTNGCAATCCCGTGAGACGTGGCTTTGCCGCTGCGATCTTGATAGAAGTGGCACATATTTGTTCAAAATCTGCTAGATGGAGTCCCCTCATGCAGGCCATTTCCTCAGTTTCCGATCTCGAAGCCCTTTANGATGTGGTGAACCCGCTCTCCATCGAGAAAGTCGCGCGCCAGCTGACGCCCTTGTATCAGCAATGGATCAACGCCTCGCGTTTCGTGGTGTTGTCCACGGTTGGACCGGAGGGCACGGATGCTAGCCCGCGCGGAGACGTGGACCCCGTAGTACATATCGCTGACCCCGGCACGATCATGATGCCTGATTGGCGTGGGAACAATCGGCTGGATTCGCTGAAGAACATTGTGCGGGACGAGCGGGTCAGCCTGATGTTCATGGTGCCCGGCTGCACCAATGTGGTGCGCGTGAATGGCACAGCTACTGTGACTGCGGATGAAACGCTCTGCGCGCGGTTTGCAAAGAAAAACATCCTGCCCCGATCGGTGATCGTGATGAAGGTCGGCGAGGCCTATTTCCAATGTGCGAAAGCCATTATGCGGTCTCGGCTTTGGGCAGGCGAAGACGAGAGCGACAAAGCCCCTAGCGCCGGTGATTTCCTGCGCGAAGTCAAAGAGGATTTCGACGCCGAAGGATATGACCAAAGCTACCCGGAATATGCACAAACGCGGCTTTGGTAGGCTTCCGTAGCGTTTATAACCATGCGACGTCCGGTTTCAAGTTGACTTTCGGTTAACTTGCCATGAGGAGGTGGGCGTTAATTGGCACCGGCATGGTCACCTTGTGATTGTGTCATGTTAGAAGGAAACAAAGGATGTCTATCACTGAAGCGGACCTCTTGCAGGCCCGGACCAATTGGGCTGACGCGCTTGTATCGCTCTCCAAAACCTTTGAAGACGGCGGCATCGACGCAGCCCGCGCGCTTGCCAACGAAATTCTGGACGCGGCCTATGGCTATAATCTTGGCCCTGTGTTGTTCAAACCTACTTTGGCCAGCGGAGAAAAGACATTCCGCCCAACCAAAGATGGCGCCTTGGCCTATTTCGTCGGGCATGACGAAAACTATCCGCTAGACGGTGGGTTTGGCATCAAAGGTTGGCGTTCAGTTGACTATGACAGCTCTGCACATTTCATCGATGGCGATGTCGGCATGTGGATGGGCTGGGCGAAATTCACGGACAAAGACGGCAACGTGGTCACGGTTAACAAGACCTTTGGCTACAAGAAGGACGAAGAAGGCACCCTGCGCGTGGTCCTGCACCACTCGTCACTGCCTTACGAGCCATAAGACCAAAAACAGTCGTCCCGCCGCAGTTTTCGCGAAGCTGTGGCGGGAGCATCCTTTTGCGGAGCGCGTCAAAAAAGAACGCAAGCTCCCCAAAGCGTTTCAGACGTAGCCGCCGCTGAAACCAGCAGGCAGGAAAGCCCCACGAGAAAACCAACTGGAAGTATTTTTGAACCATCTGACACGTCCCACATATCTTGTTTGTGGTACTACGAGTGGCTCAGAAACTTCCGTCGCTCGATGCCAAAGAAAAAGCCCGCCAGTTCGGCGGGCTTACCTGATTTACATGTTCGGGTAGTTCGGCCCGTCGCCACCTTGCGGTGTGACCCAGGTGATGTTCTGGCTTGGGTCTTTGATATCGCAGGTTTTGCAGTGCACACAGTTCTGGAAGTTGACCACGAACTCGGGCTTGCCGTCTTTTTCCACGACCTCATAGACGCCCGCCGGGCAATAGCGCTGCGCAGGTTCGTCGAACTTTGGCAGGTTGGTTGCAATCGGCAGGTTTGGATCGGCCAGACGCAGGTGGCACGGCTGGCTTTCCTCGTGGTTGGTGGCCGCGAAGCTGACGTTGGTCAGACGGTCAAAGGACAGGGTGCCATCGGGCTTTGGATAGTCGATCGGCTTGTGTTTATCCGCAGACTCAGTCGCCTCGGCGTCATTCTTGCCGTGCTTCAGCGTCCCAAACAGCGAGAAGCCAGTGAGCGTCTGGAACCACATATCAAAACCGCCCAGCGTCAGGGACGCGGTCAGGCCGAACTTGGACCACAGAGGCTTCACGTTGCGGACCTTCTTAAGGTCCTTGCCGATCGCGCCCTTGCGGACTTCGGTTTCGTAATCGTTCAGCTCATCAGAGGCGCGACCATCCTGAATCGCCGCATAAGCAGCCTCAGCCGCTGCCATGCCAGAGAGCATCGCGTTGTGGTTGCCCTTGATGCGCGGCACGTTGACCATACCAACGGAACAACCCAGCAGAGCCACACCCGGCGCGACCATCTTCGGCATGGACTGATAACCACCCTCAGAGATCGCACGTGCGCCGTAAGCCACGCGTTTGCCGTCCTTCAGCAGCTCAGCAATCTTCGGGTGATGCTTAAAGCGCTGGAATTCCATGTAAGGGAAGAGATGCGGGTTCTTGTAGTTCAGGTGAACCACGAAACCGACGTAGACTTGGTTGTTGTCCAGGTGATAGACAAAGGACCCGCCGCCCGCGTTGCTGCCCAAAGGCCAGCCCATCGTGTGGGTCACTTCGCCTTCGTTGTGCTTGGCTGGGTCGATCTCCCAGATCTCTTTCATGCCGACGCCGAACTTTTGAGGTTCTTTGCCAGACTGCAGGTCGTATTTCGCGATGACTTCTTTCGTGAGGCTGCCGCGCACGCCTTCAGACAGGAAGACATATTTGCCGTGCAGCTCCATGCCCGGCTCGGTGTTTTCGCCATAGGAGCCGTCGGCCTCAAGGCCAAAGACACCGGCGACGACACCTTTGACTTCGCCGTTATCGCCGTAAACCAGCTCGGAACAGGCCATGCCGGGGAAAATCTCGACGCCCAGCTCTTCGGCTTGCTCGGCCATCCAGCGGCAGACGTTGCCCATGGACACGATGTAGTTGCCGTGGTTGTTCATCAGCGGAGGCATCGGCGCGTTCGGGATACGGATCTCGCCCGCTTCGCCCAGCATATAGAAGTTGTCTTCTTTGACAGGCACGTTCAGTGGCGCGCCTTTTTCTTTCCAATCCGGGATCAGCTTGTTCAGACCCACAGGATCCAGAACCGCACCAGACAAGATATGAGCACCGACCTCAGAGCCCTTTTCCAAGACGACCACATCAAGGTCTGCATTCAACTGCTTCAGACGGATCGCTGCAGACAGACCGGCTGGGCCTGCGCCGACGATGACAACGTCATATTCCATTGCTTCGCGTTCGATTTCCGCCATCTGGCTCACCCCTTGCGTGGCTAGAGTAATAATGTTTCGCCGTTGCTAGCCCGAGTTTGCAGAAAACGTCAATCAGAACCCGACGGGAATTAGCTCAGAAACGTAGTGTTACGAATGGATTTTCTGATTTTTAGGCCTTGGCCGAAACACAATGCCCTAAACTTCAGGAAAACATGCCCCGCTGCGCGGTTTGGCTTGCATTCCCCCGCCCATTTGGGTCACTTATTTTAACCCCAAATCACTGGGCACGCCGCTGGCTTGCCCCCTGAGACTTTCTGAGGACGACCGATGGACAAGATCCCCACCACGCGCAAGGGATTTGGCGCGCTGGAAACAGAGCTGAAGCAGCTGAAATCCGTGGAACGCCCCGCGATCATCGAAGCCATCGCTGAGGCCCGCGAGTTGGGTGACTTGAAAGAGAACGCGGAATATCATTCTGCACGCGAAAAGCAGGGCTTTATCGAAGGTCGCATCAAAGAGCTTGAGGGCATCATTTCGCTGGCCGAAGTCATCGACCCCGCGTCCCTGTCTGGCTCTGTTAAATTTGGTGCGACTGTGACCGTTGCCGATGAAGACACTGACGAAGAAAAGACCTGGCAGATTGTTGGCGAGTATGAGGCCAATGTGGAACAAGGTCTTTTGAATATCAAATCCCCCATCGCCCGTGCCTTGATCGGCAAGGAAGAAGGCGACAGTGTAGAGGTACGCACGCCGGGTGGTGTGAAAAGTTACGAGATCGTCGAGATTGCCTACGTGTAAGCTCGGCTCAGGGTGAACCGGGGGCCTCATGGCCGAAGATCAAGACAGCCAGCCAACACCGATTGGCCTGTATAGCCGTCCAAATGCGCCGAGCGTGACGGGTGTGGAACTCGTCGCCGTCGCGTTGACGGTGGTTTGGGTTGCCGCCTGCGTGGTGTTCTTCGTGGTGCTGGAGCCTGACACCGCAGGCCTGGATTCCCTGCGTTTTGTGATGACGATGCTTGCGGTCTTTATGCCGGTGGCCATGATCTGGGTTGCGGCCTTTGTTGCACGCTCCAGCCGCGTGATGCGCGAAGAAGGGCGGCGTTTGCAGGTCTCTATCGATGCGCTGCGTCAGAATTATACAGGGCAGGTTCAGGCGTCTGGGCGCGGCTTAGAGCCTTCGATTGCCAAGAAGCTCGATGAAATCGCGGCGGCGCAACGCAAGACGGAATCCGCCATTGCAATGTTCTCAACGTCTCGGGATGCAGTTCAGGCCGCGCGTCCGATTGCAGAGACTGCGCCTGAGGTCGACCTCGAAGATCAGGGGTTTCTGGCCTTGGGCACGACCGCCGAAGATCTCACTCCGCCGCTTGAGAAAGACGACTTTATCCGCGCGCTGCATTTCCCTGAGAATGCCGAGGACCAGTCAGGCTTTAATGCGTTGCGACGCGCGCTGAAGGATCGTCAGGTCTCGCAGCTTGTTCAAGCGGCGCAAGATGTGCTGACCCTGCTTAGTCAGGACGGCATCTACATGGATGACCTGCGCCCTGATCTGGCACGCCCAGAGATTTGGCGCATGTTTGCGGAAGGTAAACGTGGGCGCGAGATCGCGTCTTTGGGCGGCGTGCGAGATCGTTCCTCGCTAGCTCTGGCGGCTGGAAGGATGAAGCAAGATCCGATTTTCCGCGACGCCGTACATCATTTCTTGCGTCGGTTTGATCAGTCTTTTGTGGATTTTGAGAAAACCGCAAGCGATGCTGATATCGCCGCGTTGGGCGACACGCGAACCGCGCGGGCCTTTATGCTGTTAGGCCGTGTCGCAGGTATCTTTGACTGATTTGGGCTGCGCCCCAAGTTTGAGTATTTCTGGCAAGATGAAATGGGCTTCAGAGCCCGAAATCCGCGTAAGAGATATAGCGCACTGGGGTTCCGGGCGCGATGTCCTGAGCTTGGTCGGACAGCTCAACAAGCCCATCCGCCCAGCTTAGACCCGAAATGCGGCCAGAGCCTTCCGACGGGAAGACTTCGACCTGACCATGCCTGATACGCGCGCGCAGATATTCGCGGCGGCCAGCTTTTTTGGATTTGGTGAAAGCGGCTGGCAACATAAGGCCTTCGGGAATGTCCCAGCTTTGCCCCGCCATCAGACGCATCACGGGGCGCGCGAGGATTAAAGTGCAGACCATCGCAGCAACAGGGTTGCCGGGCAGACCGAAGACCGGCGTATTCTCCCACAAACCCAGCGCCAGAGGCCGGCCCGGTTTGATCGCAATCCGCCAAAGCGCCATGGTGCCGGTTTCATTGAGAAGCGCCGACATGTGGTCTTCGTCCCCGGCAGAGGCTCCGCCGGAGGTCAGGATGACATCCGCCTCTTGGGCTGCTCGGGTGAGGCCATCCTTCAGAACGTCACGCTGGTCCGGCATGCGTCCCATGTCTATGGGCTCATGGCCGAGCTTCTTGATTGCCGCCAAAAGCATGGGGCGATTGGCGTCGTAGATCTGATCATCGCTGGCGACAGCCCACGCCTCCGCCAACTCATCCCCGGTTGAGATCACGGCCACCCGCAGAGGCTTGTGGAGCTTCACGCGCCCAACGCCCGTGGCTGACAGAAGCCCGAGGTCGGCGGGGGTTAAGCGATGACCGGCCGGGAAGAGCGTCTCGCCCGCCTGCACATCTTCGCCCGCTTTGCGCGCATTGGCCCCAATTTTGAGGGGGCCGTTAAAAGCGATATGGCCGTCTTCGAGGTGTACATCTTCTTGCAGGATGACCGTGTCCGTGCCTTCCGGCAAATTTGCACCGGTCAAAACGCGCAACGCGTGGCTGTCCGGCACTGTACGGTCAAATGGTTGCCCTGCCGCGGAACGCCCCTCGCACAAAGGCACGCGATGAACACCGTCTCTGTACTGCGCACCTTTCAACGCATAGCCATCCACGGCGCAATTTGCGTGGGGTGGGTGGGACCGCTCGGCCACCGCAGGCTCTGCCAATACCCGCCCAAGCGCCTCTGCAACGAGCAAATCCTCAGTCTCGGTGACGCCTGACATACGGGATTGCAAAAGCGCCAGGGCCTCATCCACCGGTGTCCAATGCACACCGGGCGGCAAGGCAAAACAGTCGTTCTTTAAGGGCGGCGGCTTGGTCATTTTTCAAGATCCAAATGGCGCGCGATGAAATGCGCAATCGCTGGGATATCATCTAGGTCAAACTGCGGAATGTCGCGATCCAGCGAAACGGCTGTGTCAGTTGCCAAAGCCACAACGGAGGGCGTGTTGGCTGCGATAAGCCCTTGGCTTGTTTCCGCCCGATGGGCTTCGATTTTAGGATGGCTTTCGGCCTTGAAGCCCTCGATCAGCACCAGATCCACCGGCGCAAGACGGGCGATCAGATCGTCCAGTGTCGGCGGCGCGCCACGGTGCTCCTTCAGGATTGCATAGCGCGCATCTGAGGCAAGCATGACCTCTGATGCTCCTGCCATGCGATGTTTGTGGGTGTCGGTGCCTTTTGGGTCCAAATCGACCGAGTGATGCGTGCGTTTAATGGTGGAGACTGTCACGCCTCGAGCGGAGAACTCCGCAACCAAGCGCTGGGTCAGCGTGGTTTTGCCCGCGTTTTTCCAGCCGGTGATGCCAAATCGCTTCATGCCATCGCCTCATAGATCGTGCGGGCGGCTTCAAGGTCTTCAGGGGTGTTTACGTTGAAAAACGGATCGAAATCTGTGCTTGGGAACTCAGCTGTCGCCGCATCATACGCGTCGGTCCACTGCACCACTTTACGCAGCCCGTCCGTCAAGGCTTGGCGCAGCTCTTCGCGTAAGGCGACCGGCCAAAGACCGAATGTTGGCTGGCGCCAGAGCTTGCCTTCGGAGTCGCGGCTTGCGGCCAGAGCGAGCGGCAGGGATCCTGAGGCAGCTTGCAACTTGCTCACTAAATTCTCTGGAAAAAACGGCGTGTCGGCGGCCACGCTGACGATGCTGTCCGCACCCAGCTCTGCGGCCCAGTCGAGACCGGCCAGCACACCCGCCAAAGGGCCAGGATGGCCTGCGAGGCTATCAGGTAGCACGGGCAACCCTGTGTCTGTGAAACGCGCCGCATCACCATTCGCATTCAGTGCGATACCGCTGACTTGCGGTGTGAGCCGCGTGATGACCAGATCCAAAAGGCTTTGGTCCCCAAGCATCAACCGCCCTTTATCGCCTCCGCCCATCCGGCTGGCGCGGCCTCCGGCGAGGATCACTCCGAGCGGGGCAGTCATGATGTTGCCCCTTTGCGGCGGCTTTTCTTGGGGTCGTCGGCGACAGAAGACGGATCCGAGTCATAGGTCAGGCGTTCTTTGCCCGACAGGCAAACAAACCGCGCGCCGCGCAAACGACCGATCAAGGTCAGGCCAACCTGCTGGGCGATTTCCACGCCCCAAGCCGTGAACCCAGAGCGACTGGCCAGCGCAGGGATGCCCATCAGGGCGCATTTAATGACCATTTCCGAAGTCAGACGGCCCGTTGTATAAAGCAGCTTATTATCCGCAGATGTGCCCGTCTCAAGCATCCATCCTGCGATTTTGTCGACGGCGTTGTGGCGGCCCACGTCTTCCATATAGACCAACGGGCGGTTGCCTTCGCAGAGCACGGTGCCGTGGATCGCGCCCGCCTCAAGATAGAGCGACGGGGTGCGGTTGATGATCGACGATAGCTGATAGAGGTCACTTGTGCGGATCGACAGCGAGGGCAGCTCAAGATCCTCAAGCCCTTCCATCATGTCGCCAAAGACCGTGCCCACTGCGCATCCACTGGTGCGGGTCTTTTTCTTGAGCTTGTCTTCGTGATTGGTTTCCTGTTCCGTGCGCACGACGACGGTTTCGAGCTCCTCGTCAAATTGCACGGCCGTGACCTGATCCGTGTCCGACAACATCCGTTGATTGCGCAGAAAGCCCAGCGCCAGATACTCGGGGTAATCCCCGATGGTCATCGCGGTCACGATCTCTTGGCTGTTGAGGTAGATCGTCAGAGGGCGTTCTTCGACCACCGATGTGTCCACCGGCTGACCATTGTGATCCACACCAGCAACAGACCGTGACAAGCCAGCCCCCGAGGGGTTCGGCGCGATCAGATACGTGTGGTCATTTAACTTTGCCAATTGCAAGACTCACTGCGCGGGATTAGGCGTTATGCGTTGGTAAAACTAGGCATTTTGGATGAGTACGACCACCACGAAATCGTCATTTTGGCAAGGATTGCGCGACGGGCTGCCGTTTATTCTGGTGATCGTCCCGTTTTCTGCGCTTTTCGGTGTGGTCGCAACCGAGGCCGGGTTGAACGTTTATGAAACGCTGGCCTTCTCTGTTGTCGTGATCGCGGGCGCTGCGCAGTTCACCGCGGTGCAACTGATGATGGACAATACCCCGACCATTATCGTCATCCTGTCAGCCTTGGCTGTGAATCTTAGGATGGCTATCTATTCCGCCTCGCTTGCGCCCTACCTACGTGATGCCAAGATCTGGCAACGCGCGCTGGTGGCCTATGGTACGGTCGATCAAAGCTATGCGCTGTCGGCCGCGAAATACGAGAACGAGCCCGACATGACCACGGCCCAACGCTTGGCCTATTTTTCGGGCTGTTTGGTGCCGGTGCTGCCGCTTTGGTATGGGTTCACGGTGATCGGTGCTTTGGGCGGCAAAGCTGTGCCTGACTCATGGGCGCTCGATTTCGCCGTGCCGCTGTGTTTCCTGGCAATGATCGGCCCCATGTTGCGCACCCTGCCCCATCTCACGGCAGCGCTGGTGTCCATTGCAGCGGCGCTCGGCTTTGCCTGGGTTCCGTTCAACCTCGGCCTCTTGATCGCCGCATTCCTCGCTATGGTCGCGGCTGTGCAATGCGAATCCTTTCTGGAGCGGAGATCCGAAACATGAGCGAACATCCGGATCTTTGGCTGATTATTGTCGCTCTTGGCTTGGGCAGTTTTGGTCTGCGCTTCATGTTCACAGGGCTGTTGGGATCCTGGGCGATGCCCGCGATTATTCTGCGGCATCTGCGCTACGCGGCAGTGGCTGTTTTGCCCGGATTGGTCGCGCCGTTGGTGCTCTGGCCCAGCGCAACAGATGGGCAGATCGAACCTGCGCGTCTGACCGCCGCGATTGTGACCCTCGCGGTGGCGATGATGTTCAAACGCGTGATTCTGGCCATTGTGACCGGCGCGGGAACTCTGTTTTTGATGCTGTACCTGATCGCCTAAATCAGCGTTCGTATTCTGGAACGAAGGCAGCGAGGACTTTGGATTTGTCGTCGCTGTCGTATTCGTAGAGACGCTCAAAAGTTGCGCCTTTCTCAGCGAAATAATCCATCAGCTTGCGTGGATAGAACGACTGCGGCGCATCCTCAAAGCCTGGCAGTTGACCGACCAGTGCCGAGGTCGACTTCGCACAATAGGATTGTGAGACCGCTGGATGATTGACCGCCAATTGTAGTGCCATTTCAGCAACTTCTGGCGAAACAAGCAGCTCTTGGATCACCACATGATAAGTCTCACGCGCGTGAAAGCGGGTGTATTGGTCGACCAGATAAGGGGTCATGCCGTAGACCGTGTCATTGCGCGACACGATCTGCGGGTGGCGGAAAGACCCCGCCGGATCAAAGGCAACCCGCTGGCTGCCGTTAATCAAAATGGACGTATGTGCCCCAGAACCGCTGCGGTTTGACAGCATCGTAAAGAGCGTCAGCTTGGGCGGGCCATCGTGTTTGTAGGCGGCGCGCTGGACCTCTTCAAGACTTGCTCCGCCTTGATTGGGCACCGTACAGGCGCTTAGCAAAAGCGGAAACACAAGAAGAATTACGGCCTTAAAAAAACGCGCCATACCACTTACTCCTGAAACGGGTTTAGCCGTTTACGATCGCGATAAAGATCAGAAGCGCAACGGAAACTGCTGCGACCCAGGTCGAGCCTTTGATAAAGCCCGCGAAAGCTTTTTCCTGAACTTCAATGTTCATCGAGCCGTGTTCATGTTCAGCCATGAGAGATGTCCTTGTATCTGGTGTTAAGGGCTGGATACTGGATTCCCGAGATACTGTCACCACACCTTCGTGTCAGCGCGGCGAAGAATCGCGGTTAGGTGTTTTTCTGCAAGTCTTGCGCCAGACGGAACCCAATGCGATTGGGCTCTGGCAGCTCTTTGGGCTTGGGTAACGCACGCAGCATCACGTTGAGCTGGCTGACGTGTTGCACCAATTGGGTTTTCGCGCCCATGTCGTCGGTGCCGTAAAAGGTCACGATGTCCGGATCGAAATAGCCCATGCCTTCGATACGCAAGACGCCGACATCTCCGCCCGCAAAGCCCATGGCGACCTCATGTTCGTTGTCGAGCTGCTTTTCGAAATTCTGGATATAGAGGATCAGACGCTCATAAGCCCATTCGGCCGCGCTTTTCTGTTCGAGCGGCTTCTCGGCGACGGTGGTAGGCAAATCAGCCTCGGCCTCACCGTTGGCATGCGCCTCATAGCGCTTGGGCAGGGCCGCGGCTTCCAAAGCCTCTGCAGAGGTTTTGATATCGTTGTTCATGTCGCGTCACCCTTTTCACTAAACCTTAGCTTGCCAGACCCAAGCGCCATCCTCGCGCATGGTGCGGCTGGCTTTGCCAGTTTGGTATAGGTGATTGAGATGGGCAAATGCTTCGACCAAAGCAAGCCCATATTCGCTTGCGCCGATTTTTCGTTTGAACAGCGGCGGGAAGCACTCGCCTGCGACGCGGGGTTCTGCAATGAAATCCTCAAGACGTTTGAGGGCGCCGTGATGGTTGTCGATCAACTGGCGCATACGCAAAGGCAAGCCCGTGAAAGGTGTTTTATGTCCGCCCAAAACCAGATGATCTTCGCGCGCATAGTACGACAGGCGTTCGCAGGCCTCCATCCAGTCACCCACCGGATCAGCTTCGGGTTCGGTCGCATAGACGCCAATGTTTGAGCTGATCGAGGGCAGGATCTGATCGCCTGACAGCACCAGATTGTCATCGCGGCTCCAGAAGGTCGCGTGTTCGGGCGCGTGGCCATTGCCAATGCGGACATCCCAGTCGCGGCCCCCGATGCGGATCACATCGCCTTCTTTGACGCGTTTGAACCCAAGCGGCATGGGGTGGACGACATCGGCAAAGTTGAACGGCCGCTCGTTCCGGCGGGCTTCAAGGATCTTGGGATCCATGCCAGCGGATTGATAAAAGGCCACCGTTTCCTGCGCGGGCACCGCCTGTTCGTCCAACTGCAACATGCGCGAAAACAGCCAAGCCGTGCGTGTGGTCCAAAGCATTGCGCCATGCTCAGACTGAAACCACCCGGCCAGTCCGACATGATCGGGATGGTGATGGGTCACAATCACCCGGCCGACAGGTTTCCCAGCCAATGGGCCAGCCAGTACCTTTTCCCAAATTGCGCGCGAGCGTTTGGAGGCGAACCCGGTGTCTACGATGGTCCAGCTTTCACCATCATCCAGCGCATAGACATTCACATGGTCCAGAGCCATAGGCAAAGGCAACCGGATCCAAAGCACCCCTTCAGCGACTTCGATGGCCTCTCCTTCGGCGGGAGGCTCGGGCCAGGGGTACCTTAGTCCGGTTGGTGCATTCATGAAGCCAGGTCTTCCTCACTCAGCGCGTATAGATCCGCTGCGCCTGCCATCGCGTGGGCGAAGAGCCCCGCATGTTCCGGCAGCAAACGTTTGATATAAAACCGCGCCATTTTCGTACGAGGACCATCGGTAGCTTCGGCCACCGCAGCCTTCAAGTGGTAATGCGCGCCAAGAACGCGGGCAAAGCCACGTAGGAAGGGAACCGCACCTGCGAAACGTTCATTGAGCTCGCCTTGGCCCACCATCCATTCGGTCGCCTCGCGCAGCGTTTCCGAGGCCTGCCACACAGGTTCTGCGAGCTCTGGATGGGATCCCTTGATGCTTTCGGCAAAGCTCTCGATGTCGTCGACCAGCTTGTACGCGGCCTCTCCACCATCCATCATTTTGCGTGCGACAAGGTCCATAGACTGGATGCCGTTGGTGCCTTCGTAAATCGCCGTCACGCGTACATCGCGAGAATATTGGGCTGCGCCGGTTTCTTCGATAAAGCCCATGCCGCCGTGGATCTGCACGCCAGAATTGGCAACTTCGATACCAACATCCGTCCCGAACGCTTTGGCAATCGGGGTCAGGAAGGCCGCGCGGGCTTTCCATTCCGCGTCGCCGGTTGCGTGCCCCATATCGATGGACAGCGCGCAATCTGCCGCGATAGAACGCGCTGCAAAGATATCGGCCTTCATGGACGTCAGCATGCGGCGCACGTCCGCATGATCCAGAATCGTGCCCGTGCCGCCCTGAATCGGGCTGCGGCCCTGTTTGCGTTCCAGAGCATAAGCCAGCGCGTGTTGATACGCGCCTTCGGCCGAGCCGATGCCTTGCGCTCCGACGCCAAGACGCGCGTTGTTCATCATGGTGAACATGCATTTCATGCCGTCGTGCTCTTGACCCACAAGCCAGCCTTTGGCGCCGTGAAATTGCATCACAGCGGTCGGCGAGCCGTGCAGACCCATCTTATGCTCAAGACTCACGACCTTGAGGCTATTCGCGATGCCGGGGTTGCCGTTTTCATCAGGGATGTTGCGCGGCACGACAAAGAGGCTGATGCCTTTTGTGCCAGGGCCGCCATCGGGCAGACGCGCCAAAACGAGGTGAACGACGTTTTCGGTGAAATCATTGTCAGCCCAGCTGATATAGATCTTTTGCCCCGTGACCGAATAAGTTCCGTCGCCATTCGGCTCCGCTTTAGACGACAAAGCTCCCACGTCCGAGCCCGCATGAGGCTCGGTCAGGTTCATGGTACCGCACCATTCGCCAGAGACCAATTTCGGCAGGTATGTGGCCTTCAGCTCATCGCTCGCATGCGCTTCAAGCGCCTCGACCTGGCCTTGTGTCATCAGAGGGTTCAACTGGAGCGACAGGCACGCCCCCGCCATCATTTCATTGACCGCATGTGTCACAGTCAGAGGCAAGCCCATGCCGCCGAACTCTGGGCTGGCGGAACTCGACACCCAGCCGCCTTCCGCAATCGCTTTATAAGCGTCGCCAAATCCCGGCGAGGTGCGCACCTTGCCGTTTTCCAGATAGGCCGGGGTAAGATCTCCATTGCGTTGGACAGGCGCCATGATCTCATCGCACATACGCCCCGCCTCGGTGAGAACCGCAGAGACGGTATCAGCATCCGCTTCGGCGAACTTCTCGGTGCTCGTGACCTGCGTCAGAGGTACGACGTTCTCAAAGATGTATTCATAGTCGGAAACAGGGGAGCGATACGGCATTTCGGTCTCTATTCGGTTGGCTTTAGCTAGCAGGGCTTGTATTGGGCTTTGATCCCAAAGGTAAATCGGCAACGGGAAACCAGCCATTAAAACGCGGCGTCAGGACGATGAGTGACCTTACGAAAATCATGCTTTCGGCGGATGAAACCGGGTTTGCGCGGGCTGCAAAGCTGTGGACATCGGGCGGTTTGGTCGCGTTTCCCACCGAAACGGTCTATGGGCTTGGTGCGGATGCGCGCGACGATCTGGCAGTTGCAAAAATCTTTGAAGCCAAAGAGCGCCCGACCTTCAACCCTCTGATCGTGCATGTCGCGTCGATCGCCGCCGCGCAGGAACTGGTTCATTGGAACGACGACGCGGATCGGCTAGCACAGGCCTTTTGGCCCGGTCCTTTGACCTTGGTTTTGCCGTTGAAAGACTTGGCGGGCATTTCGCCACTGGTGACGGCGGGCAAAGACACGCTTGCTGTGCGTATGCCAGCCCATCCGGTCGCGCAGGCTTTGCTGGCGGCCTTCCAGGGCCCAATCGCCGCGCCCTCGGCAAACCCATCAGGACGGATAAGCCCAACTCTGGCCGCACATGTGGCCGAAGGGCTCGGAACGAGTGTTGATGGTATCGTGGATGGAGGCGCCAGTGATGTGGGTGTCGAAAGCACAATCGCTGGCCTTTTTGACGCCCCGACTTTATTGCGCCCCGGCGGACTGCCTCTTGAGGCCATAGAGGCCGCGATTGGCACACCTCTCAAGACGCTTTCAGGCCAAATCGCAAATGACGACCTGACAGCGCCCGGGCAATTGGCCTCTCACTATGCGCCTGGTGCGAAGGTGCGCTTGAACGCGACAAAAGCCGAAGACGCAGAAGTCATGTTGGGCTTTGGCGACGTCGCCGGAGATCTGACACTCTCAGCCTCTGGCGATTTGAGAGAAGCGGCAGCAAATCTCTTCCACCATCTGCACCATCTGGACAAAATGGGCGCGCAAGGGATCGCAGTGGCGCCTGTGCCCAACCATGGGCTTGGCCTTGCCATCAATGATCGCCTAAGCCGCGCAGCTGCACCGCGCGGTCTTTAGGCCCGTCCGGCTGTTCCTGACAAAAGCTGCGGATCGACGCCTATCTGTTTTAGCGCACCGTCCCATTTGTGTTCGTCCTCTTCGACGAAGATCAGATGTTGATCCGGTTCCGCAATCAGCCAGCTGTTTTCTTTGATTTCATCTTCAAGCTGGCCCGGCCCCCATCCGGCGTAGCCCAGGCTAAGGATGGCAAATTCTGGCCCAGAGCCGCGATTGATCTCTTCGAGAACATCCAAGGTGGCTGTCATCGAAAACGAGTCCGTCACCTTAAGGGACGCCCCTTCAGAATTGTAGTCGGAGGAGTGTAAGACAAACCCCCTCCCCCGCTCGACCGGACCGCCAAAATGCACGGGCAAACGATGGGAATCATCGGGCTGATTATCGTCCTGATTGGCCAAAATCTCGGACAGTTTCATAAATCCAAGGAATTTGTTCACAATCAAACCCATCGCCCCCTCCTCGCTGTGCGCACACATAAAGACGACGGAACGGGAAAAACGAGGGTCTGCCATGCTCGGCATTGCCACTAACAACTTGCCGGTAAGGTCAGAATTTTCATCAAAAGGCACGAAAAGGTCCGAAAACTTAAAATCTCTGATTTCTAAAGTGGAGTCTGGCGCTCAAAGGTGCAAGCGCAATTTCCTTTAGTTTATAAATGTAACACGCAATCGCTTGAAAGTGAGTTGGCATTTATCACGCACTCGCGCATGTCTCTAGATATGAAAACCATAAATTCATCCATCGCCGCCGCTTTTCTCGCAATGACTGCCGTCGGTCCGGCATCTGCGGGGCCTTCGGGCATCAATTTGCCTGAAATCAAGGCCGAGATCGTGCAGGGCTGGACCCGTTCTGATGGCAGAATGGTCGGCGCGCTTCATATTTCTATGGATGGCGGATGGAAGACCTATTGGCGCACGCCGGGCGATGGCGGCATTCCTCCGCGCATGGACTGGTCGCAGTCTCGCAACTTGAGCGGGCTTTCAGCCCTCTGGCCCGCGCCAGAGGTGTTTGTCGAAAACGGCATGACATCCTTTGGATTTGTCGACGACCTCTTTTTACCCATAGTGGTTACCCCGCGCAAAGATGGTCGGGATGTCGACTTAAATGGCTTTCTGCAAATTGGCGTCTGTAAAGAAATCTGCGTGCCCTATGCATTGGACGTGGCTGGCACGTTAGATGCCTCACAAACCAAAGTCGTTGCACCGATTGCCGCGGCTATGGCCGAGCAACCTTATTCCGCGGCTGAGGCTCAAGTGCGTGATATTTCCTGCCGCATCGCACCGACCAATGATGGGATGGCCATCAAAGCGACCATCAACATGCCCTCGGCGGGCGGACGCGAATTTGCAGTCATCGAGACCGGCAATCCCGAGCTTTGGGTGCAAGAGGCGAAAGTGAGCCGCGAAGGTCGCACGCTGACGGTAGCCAGCGACGTTCTGCACGTAGATGGCGCGCCATTCTTTCTGCAACGGAGCGAGATGACGATCACCGTTCTGGGATCGGACTACGCGGTTGAGATCAAAGGCTGTCAGGCCGGCTGAACCCGCCGCCTGCGCGCGTAAAGCACCAGACCTGTTACGATGTAGCTTACGATCAGCAAACCCAAAACGCCTGCTAGAAACAGACCCAGTGCGCCGGTGTTGCCTTCAAGAGGCAAACCCTGAGGCAAAGCCGCAGCGACGCTTGGATGCAGGCTGTCGTAAATCAACGACCACCCCAACGTCAGTGTCAGCCACCCTGCAATCAAAAGGCTCAACGGCACCATCACAACCTGCGTCGCACGCGCGCGCATTGCATGACGCAGCGCGGTGAATTGACGCGACACGTCCTGCTGCATGGCAAGCAGGGCCGGTACGACCAAGAGCACCAAAAGCACGCCGAAGCCCAATCCATAAACCAAGGTGATCACCGTCGGTTTCAGGAACTGCGCCTGAACCGAACGTTCAAACAGCAGCGGTGTCAGGCCAAGAACGGTGGTCAGAGTGGTCAGCATGACCGGCCGCAAGCGATCCGCAGTGCCTTCGATGATCGACGGAATAAGGCCGCGCTCTTTCGCGTGTTCATCAATCGTGGTCACCAGGACAATTGAGTCATTGATAATGATACCCGTCATCCCCAAAAGCCCAACGACTGTGAACATCGAAAGCGGCACATCCCAATAATTATGGCCCCAGATCGTGCCCACGAGTCCAAAAGGAATAATAGCCATAACAACAAGCGGGCGCGTCCAGCTGCTAAAGACCCAGGCCAATACGAGATAGATCGCCGACAGGCACAGGATCAGCCCCGTGCGCGCATCATTTAAGAACTCGTTTTCCTGTTCGGCCAGGCCGGAAAGGCGCCATTCGACCTGTTGCAGGCTGGCGATCTCGGGCAGGATTTCTTCCTGCAAGGCGCGCTGGATTTCCGTGGCCTGATCCGCGTTGTCTTCTGAAATGTCGCCCGTCACCGAGATCACCCGCACGCCGTTTTCACGCCGCACGGTCGAAAACCCGGTGCGCCGGTCCACGCTGACGATATCGGCAAGAGGCACGTAGTTGCCTTCGGGCGTGCGCATCATCGAGCGTTCCAGGAAATCTGACGTCAACTCGCCCTCAGGCAGTTCGATCTGGATCGACGCCGTGCGCACGCCATCCGGATAAGTCGCCGCCTCAAGCCCGTTCAACCGGTTGCGCAGAACGCGGCCCAGCCCGTCAATCGTAAAGCCCAAAGCCTGCCCTTGGGGCGTCAGCTCTAGGATCAACTCTTCTTTGTCATAAGGCAGCGTGTCTTCTACCGCGGAAACCTCGGGATAGCGCAGCAAAGCCGTTTGCAATTGCTCGGACGCCCCCTTGAGCGTCTCTGCATCAGCCCCATAGAACATCACATCCAGCGCGTCTCCACCGGGCCCAGACCGCCAACCGCGGAAGCTGATGGTTTCAGCCAGGGGATGACTGTTCACGCGATCCTGCAGGTCCGCGACGAAGGCAAAGCTGGAATAGGGGCGCAGGTCGGCATCGATCAACTCAATAGAGATCGCGCCCAGTTGGTCAGCGGTGCGTTGATCCGCGCCCGACAGACCACGCCCCGAGTTGCCGCCCACTTCGGCAATCACAAAGGCCAGTGGGTTCGCACCATAACGTTCTTCATATTCCGCACCCAAAGCCTCGGTGGCCCGCTGCATTTCGCGCATCATCGCCAGAGAGTCTTCGCGCGTGGCGTCGGACGACATCAGGAAATTCCCTGTCACCGACCCGCGTTCCGGCGCATTAAAGAACCGCCACTGCACTTCGCCCGTCATAAAGACGCTGATCTGGGTGGCCAGAATGGCGATAGTGCCCGCCAAAACCGGATATCTCGCCCAGATCACCAAAGCCATAATGCGGCGGAAGATCACGTCGCGGAACCAGCGGAAGCCGTGGTTCACAACGCGACTCGGCCAATCGTACCAATGCTCTTTCGCACTGTGCACCAAGGCGTGGCGCATGTGGTTTGGCAGGATCAGGAAACACTCTACAAGCGACGCGATCAGCACCACGATCACGGTGAATGGGATATCGATAATCAAATCCCCAAAGCGACCACCGACCGCCGTCAAACCAAAGAAAGCAATCACAGTGGTCAGCGTCGCGGCAAAGACCGGCATAAACATGCGTTTGGCGGCATTCTCTGCGGCCACAGCTGGCGCTTCGCCCAGGCGACGGGCGCGCGCATCGGCGTGTTCGCCCACAACGATGGCGTCGTCGACCACGATCCCAAGCGTGATGATCAACCCAAAAAGCGAGATCATATTTATCGTAATGCCTGCCAGATACATCAACGCGACGGCGGCACACATGGCCACGGGAATACCTGCGGCCACCCAGAAGGCGATGCGTGCGTTAAGGAACAAAAACAGCAACATCAAGACAAGGCCGAGCCCCATCAGACCATTGTCCAGCAACAGGTTGAGACGCCCGCTGATTGCTTCGGCACGGGTGCGGATCAACTCGATGCTGGCTCCTTGCGGCAGTGTGGCTTGTAGGCTGTCGGCCACGTCTTGCACTTGGGCTTGGATGGCGATCGCATCGCCTTTTTCAGACCGATCCACGCGGACGGAAATCGCGGCGAGTTCGCCGACAAAATAACTGCGCGTCCGGTCTGCGCCTTCGACAATTACCGTGCCGATGTCGCCAACTGTGAGCGAGGAGCCATCGGCGTTGCTGCGCAGTACAATGTCAGAGATCTGCGCCGCACTGCGTTTCGCAACACCCGTGCGCACCCGCGCATTCGCGCCCGCCACGTCGCCTGCGGGATCGGCATCCACCTCTTGTGCGATCACGTCCGCAATTTGCGCCATGGTGATGTCATGGGTGATCAGATTGGCCGAGGGAACTTCGATAATCGTGCGCGGCGCGGCCACCCCGCGAATGGTGGTGCGGGTGACGCCTTCGGCAAAGAGACGGGTGACAAATTCATCTGCAAACCGACCCAGCTGTTCGGCCTCAAGCGGGCCACTGATAACCACATCGGTTACGCGATCCCGCCACGCACCCCGCCGTACGTTGGGGTCATCGGCGTCCTCGGGAAAGGTCGAGATCGCGTCAACCGAGGTTTGCACATCATCAGCCGCACGCGCCATGTCCCAACCGGGCTCAAAATCCATTGTGATCGACGCTCGCCCCTCGGTCGACCGCGCTTCGGTGCTTTCGACGCCTTCGACACTCAGAAGGACGGGTTCGAGGACCTGCACAATCGCGCTGTCGACGTCCTCGGCCCCTGCTCCGTCCCAATTCACGGAAACGGTCACATTGTCGATGATCACATCAGGAAAAAACTGCGCCCGCATTTGAGGCGCGGCCGAAAACCCCGCCATGATCAGGATTACCAGCAAAAGGTTCGCGGCGGTTCCGTGGCGGACAAAATAAGAGAGAATACCCTTGGCAGAGTCTGAGACGCGAGAGGCCATCGGTTAGCCTCCCATCCGTTGTTCTAATCTGTTGACCAGCCGGACAGGCACCTCATTGCCCTGAAGCTGCCCCAGCACACGCTGTTTCGCCTCGGCTGGCATCCGGTTGTTGGCCTCTACAAAGGCCACCAGTTTCGCACGGCGTTCGTCGCTAAGCGCGACCATCTCAGGCGCTTGAGGCGCTTCGATCTGAGCCCCTTCGCGGATCGGTTTCACGCGGATCCCGACGCCAAGCACCGGAGACAGGCGCGCGACCACCTCACGACCGCCCAACTCGCGACCGCGCACGATGATCTGATCCTCCTGGCGGCGCAGCAAGCGCACGGGGAGCGCCTCCAAGCGATCCCCTTCGCCCAGAACCAGCACCTCGCCCTGCGGCGTCAAAGCCGAGGAGGGAATTGAGATCACATTGGTCAAAACAGGCTCTTGCACCGAGACCTTCACAAAATCATCGGGCTTTAGCCCGCGCGGTGCATCCAGCGTGGCAAAGACCAAGCGACCGGTTTGCCCTTCGCCCACCGCCGCACTGTCGCGGCTGATTTTGCCTTTAGCGGAAAGATCAATGCCGCTGACGTTCAACGCGACGGTCACGTCCGAGGCTTTCAGACGCCCTTTGTCGTCCAAAAGCCGTGCATATTGAGCGGTAGAGACGCGGAACGCGACTTCCAGTGAATTCGGGTCGATCAGCTGCGCAATACGTTCATTGGCCGTGACCAAACCGCCTGTCACGACAGAAACCTCGGCCAAAGTGCCGGTGAAATCGGCAACGATCTGGCGATCCATCAAGCTGCGCTCTGCCTCGGCAACCGCAAGGTCCGCGCGTTCCAACGATGTCGCGGCCTGATCCACACGCGCTTCTGCGTTGGCCAAAGACTGGCGGCGCGACAGAGTAGCTTGGCGCGCAGAGGCCAGATTCAACTCAGCAGCTTCGATCGCGGCAGCGGTGCCCACGCCACGGGCTTCGAGATCTTGCTGGCGTGACAGGGCTTTCAGACGCAGCTCAGCCTGCTCCATCGCCGCAGCAACATCGTCCTGCGCAAGCAACAATCCGCGATCAGCGTCTCGCACTTCAGCTTCTGCTTCGCGCCATTCTGTCTGAGCCCGCGCCAGCGCATCCCGCGCGTCGGCATCATCAATGCGCAACAAGAGATCTCCTGCCGCAACTTGACCG
>JABSOU010000050.1 GCA_013215215.1 Cognatishimia sp.
GACAGAGCTTTTGCGTTAGAGAGCTATGATCAAGAGCTTGAAATCACGACGAGAATAGCCATTGCAATCAGAACCGCTACAAAGACACCGGTAACCCAAATCATGCGATTGAGCACACGCTCGCGCTTGACTTGAACATTGGGGATGACTGCAACGGCGCGTAGCCCCAAGAGCCGCTCTAGCTGCGCCTCGGTTCGGATCACCGGATTGCGCAATTCCATCAAGTAGACCAGCCCGATCCCAACCATCATGGCCAGAATACAGCCCGCCAAAGCGATCTTTTTCCGGTTTGGCGACACAGGCTCATCCGGCGCCACGGCGCGTTCCAGGATAAAGAAGCGCTCAGACTGCTCCGTTTCCTGCAGCATAAGCCGCATTTCAGCCTCTGCCCTGCCGCGTGTGATGGCCTGATATTGCTCTGTTAACTGACGCAATTCGCGTTCAAACCCGGTCAACTGGCGTTCCAGTTCAGGGGCGGCCGCGATGACGACTTCGACCTGATCTATCCGCGCACGCAAGAGGTTGCGTTGCTCTTCCAGGCGGGACACGCGATTGGCAAAAACGGTGCTATTGGCCCGTTGCCCGGAGTTCAGCTCAAGAATTTCACGCGACACGACAAGCTCTGCGTCCCGCAGAGTGCGCAACTCCTCTCGCTGCGCGGTGATACCCGTGCCCAGGGAGGCAGAGTTCTTTTGGCGGAAATCAGCGATCTGGGTTTCATAGTCGCGAATGGCCATACCGATACGTTCTTCTTCGCTTTCGAAGAAGGCCATGGTTTCACGCGCGCGCATCTCGCGACGGGCGCGGTTTTGATCCACCACGTTGTCCACAAGTTCATTGGCGACTGCAGCCGCCAGATCAGGATTGCCCAAAGCAACAGTGATACTCAGCGCGGTTGGAATGACGTCAGGACGCCAAGCTAGGGCCGGATCCGTGATCTGCGACACCGTTGCCGCTTCTCGCAAAGCAGTGATTTTCTTGTTTGGTGTCATCGAGGGCAGATCATCATACAGATCGAACTCATCGATGATGCCCTGCAGGTTTTCCCGTGCCATCACGCGTTGTTCGATTATCTGCAGCTGCTGCAGAATTTGACCATTTGCCGTCGCGGTCGAAGACGCCGTTTCGATGTCAGGCTGTTCAATCTGGATGACTGCCATGGTTTCGTAAGTACGCGGCAAGCTCAGCGCAAAAACCAAGGACGCGATAACCCCCACAAACACCACGAACGCCAAAAGCGTCACATGGCGCAGAAATGCGCGGAGGATATCATCTAGGATGGCAAGCCTGATCATCTATCGTTACCTAAACTGCTCGACCCAATGTGTTCGGGCACATCTTTTGCGGGTGTTCGCCTGCAAGATGCACCCTTAATGTGTTTATCCTGTGACCGAATTTTGGAAATCCTCGTCACTGTGGTGGCCTTCGCCAATCCAACAGAGACTCAGGATCTGATCGCCCACAAGCGCTGTCATGCCCTTGAAAATCGTCCCCGTTTCAAACGGGCCCGCTTCTTTCATCAGACGTGCATCAAAACGACCCTGGCGGTCAAAGACGACGCTCAGGCTGTCAAAGCCAAAGATCTTGCGGCTGATGGTGTACTGGCATTTATAGACCGCTTCTTTGGCGGCAAAGAAGCGACGGGCCACCATGCCACGGCTTTCAAACGGCAGTTGGCGCAGCCAGGCCAGTTCTTCGGGGCGGCAGATTTCTTGAAACAGTTCTGCCTCGACCGGGATGGATGGTTCAATATCCACGCCCAGCGCCTTAAAACGGTCGCGTTCTGCAGTCACGGCAATACAAGCCGTTTCATCATGCGCAATGCTGCCCACAATGGCGCGCGGCCAAATCGGCGCGCGGTCATCCCCGACCGGAATGGCCGACGGCGCGCGGCCCAAAGCCAAAAGCGCTCGGCGCGCCGCCATACGGCCCGCCGCAAACTCGCGTTGTCGCGCGGGCACAGCCTTGGAAATGGCTTGTTCTTCGACCGGCCAAAGCGGATCTGGCTCGGCTGTCGGAGAGGTTACAGAAACCGCGACACCTGTTGGCAGCACCGCACGTGCGGCCAGTTCCAGGCGTGAATTATGTCGCATCATCATCGTCATAGCTGGTTCTCCTTGCGAGTGGCGCGTAATGCGCGCCGTTTGGACATGGCAGCGTGACGAGCGAGAGACCGCTCGTTCGTTGTTTCCAACACAGGGGTCTCAGGCGCCTGAGCAGAAGATGGCGTTGTCTGAGGATGTGTTGGAGTCTTGGTGGCTGTGCGCCCGGATTCCCTCGAGCCGATTAGGCTCTCCAGGCGCGCAACGAGGTCTCCCAGAACAGGGAAACGGAAGATGTCGGTGATCGACAACGCCTTGAAGCCCAGCGCATCGCGGAGTTCGCGATGGGTTTGCACGGCCAAAAGGCTATGCCCGCCAAGGTCAAAGAAATTGTCCTTCAGGCTGACCGCATCCGTCCCAAGGACACGGCACCACACCGAAGAGATCGCCGCGCCAATGTCTGTGTCCGAGGAGGGCACGGCGTCAGACACTGGCGCAGGATCTGGTGTCGAGGTCTGAGCCGCCTGTGGCGCTGGGGCGTTGACCTCGGGCTTTGCGGACCGTTTTGCGGGCTTTGGCAAAGCCTTGCGGTCCACTTTTTTATTCGGCGTCAGGGGAAATTCCGTCAGCTGAACAAAATGGCTTGGCACCATGTATTCGGGCACCTCGGCGTCGAGATGCTGGCGCATGGTGGTTTCATCGGCATCGCCGCAGACATAGGCGACAAGGCGCACATCGCCTGGCGTGTCTTCGCGGGCGACTACGACGGCTTGTTTGACGTGGGCAAGCGTTTCTAGGCGGGTTTCGATTTCGCCCAACTCAATACGATGGCCGCGGATTTTCACTTGGTGATCGGCACGACCGATAAAGTCGAGGCCTCCGTCCAGACGCGCGCGGACCAGATCGCCGGTGCGATACATGCGACCCTCACCGCGGAACGGATCGGCGCGATAACGATCTTCGGTCAGATCCTCGCGCCCCCAATAGCCGCGCGTGACCCCTGCCCCGCCTATCCACAATTCGCCAGCCGCGCCCAACGCGACAGGGTGTTGCGCATCATCCAGCACATAGAGCTGCGTGTTCGCGATAGGTTTGCCAATGCCGACGATGCCCTCATCGGTCTTGGCCTCTTCGGTCGATGACCAGATCGTGGTCTCGGTCGGCCCGTACATATTCGTGATCCGCGCATCTGTGAGCGATTTTAGGTCACGCACCAGCTGACCCGGCAGAGCTTCGCCGCCGACCATCATATGTTTGATCTGCGCCAATGCCGTGCTGGCCTCATCGTTCATGGTGAACATGCGCGCCATTGACGGGGTGCATTGCAGATGCGTCACCTCGTGGCGCATGATCTGCGCTGCGATCGACACATCGCTGTCGGCAACGCCCTGCATATTCGCCGAGGCCGCAACGACTTGGGCCAAAGGACGCAGCCCTTCGAGAACCACATCCGTGGCAATACCATAGTCGATCAGGCAGGCGATTTCGGTCACACCGATGGCTTTGACTTGTTCCACCCGCGCTAGACAGTCTTCCACGGTGCCAAAGAGCCCGGATTCCTCGAAATAGCGGTGAAAGGCATAGTCCAGAATGCCCTCAAGCTCGTCTTCGGTCAGCGAGCCAAGGTCGATCTCGAACGCATTACTGGCCCCTTCAGGCTTTTTGAACGCAGGGAAGGCCCAGGCGTATTGCTTGATCAGACCGGCCGCCGAGCGCAGATAGTCTTTCATCGGGCCGCGTGCAATTTCACGCGCAGTTTCGCGATCCTCGGCCACAAAGCTGTGCAGCATCAGCGTGACTTTATAGTCCGCCGGATCAAAGCCCGCCTCACGCAGCGCCTCATGGTAAATCTTGATCTTGCCCGCGACCTCATCAACCGACTGGCCCAACAAATGGGTCAGAACGTGACAGCCATTCCTGCCAGCCTCGCGCCAAGTTTCAGGATTACCAGCCGTCGTGACCCAGAGGTCGATATCTTTGGACACCGGGCGCGGTT
Source organism: Cognatishimia sp. (assembly GCA_013215215.1). Taxonomy (GTDB): domain Bacteria; phylum Pseudomonadota; class Alphaproteobacteria; order Rhodobacterales; family Rhodobacteraceae; genus Cognatishimia. The sequence goes on from JABSOU010000050.1 coordinate 4,039, forward strand.
GGGTCAGAACCGCGTGCATTTCGCCATCTTTCCGAGGGAAAGACACCTCTTCACCGCGCCATAGCTTGCGCAGCTCTTGCATCTGTTCAAACATCGCCGGTTTGTTGGCGGGCGGCGTGTTTTCGGGGCGCAGGACGAAATCATCCGGCTGCCAGCCACTTGCAATCGCAAGGCCTGCTTTGCCGTTGGTCATATTGTCGATGACCGCCCATTCTTCGGCAATCCGCGCCGTATGGTGAAGCGGAGCAACACAGCTCCCTGCCCTGACGCCAATATTCTTGGTGACCGCAGCCACCGCCGCACCCGTGACCGAAGGGTTCGGGTAAGGGCCACCAAAGGCGTGGAAATGACGCTCCGGCGTCCAGACCGCGCAAAAGCCGTTGTCGTCTGCGAATTTCGCACCTTCCAGCAGCAATTCATATTTGCCGCGCCCGATGCCATCGTCATTGCCCCAGTAAAACAGGCTAAAGTCCATACCACCCGCGCCAGCCCCGATCGGCCCGTCGGAAATCTGAGCCGCCCCTTCGTCGCCCGCTATCACGACCTTGAAGCCGCGCGAGAGGGTATAGAAGAGCTCGAGCACTGAGATATCGAAGCTAAGGCTGGTGACCGCGAGCCAAGTGCCCGGGTCTTTGTGGTCGATCTGAGCGTCCATGCCCGCGAAGAAATTCACCACATTGCGGTGCTCGACCATGACGCCTTTGGGGCGACCGGTGGAGCCTGAGGTGAAGATCAGATAGGCGAGGTCCTTGCCTGTGGCTTGGTTCTCGACTGGCTCTTTGGAGGCCGCCGCGAAGGCTGGATCTTTGTCGATCTTAAGAACTTTTGCCTCGCTTGCTGGCAGGCTTTCGACAATCGCGTCCTGGGACAGGATGAACTTGGCCCGGCTATCCTCAACATAGATCGCGATCCGGTCTGCGGGGAATGCGGGATCAAGCGGCAAATAGGTGCCGCCTGCTTTCAGAATGCCAAGGCAGGCCACGACCAGATCATGACCGCGACGACAATGCACGCCTACGACGTCGCCTTTGGACATGCCATTGGCCTGCAAGACGTGCGCGCATTGGTTGGCGCGGGCGTCAAGGTCTGCATAGCTCAGAGTGTCATGCTCAAAGACCAGAGCCGTTGCTTCCGGCGTCTTGGCGGCTTGATCGGCAATCAGTGCATGGATCGTCGTGGACAGGTCCACGTCGCAATCCGTAGCGTTCCACTCCGTCAAAAGATGCGCCTTCTCTGCAGGCGGCAAAAGATCGAGATCGGCGATATTCGCGTCGCTGTCCGCAAGCTGATCCGCGATCCATTCCAAACGCGCGACAAGCCGTTCTGCATGACTTTCGTCCACGCGGTTGGCATCATAGCGAATCCGCATGCGCGATCCCGAAATCATCAAATTTAGCGCGACACCGTCAATGGCACCCGCATCAGGATCAGAGATCACGGCCAGATCAGGCACTTCCAGCGCCGCCAGATCTGGCGCGCGGGCGATCAAGTCCAGCGCATAGGTATCGCGACGCGTCACAGCATCCTTGTCTGCGGCAGTGGCTTTTACTGCGGCACCAACAGGTTGATTTTTGGCGACCTCGACAGAAAACGGAACCCAAGGGGCCAAATAGCCCGCTGACCGCGTCATGCCCTCATGGATAACGGCAAATTGCGCGCCCGCTTCGCAGCCGCTCATGGAGGCAAACAAGCGCGCGACGGTCAGTTGTTCGGCGGCATCAATCTCTGCTGAAATAGACAGGCTGGCCCAATCCGCAGGCTCTGACATGGGCTTGATCAACGGCAAGCGTGCGGGCGCATAGCTGCGCAGCGCGTCGCGCCAGTAAGCCTCGTGTTTCGAAACCTTGGACAAGGCACGTTTCAGCCGGTCGCCGTTCTTAGGTGCAGACAGGATAGACCCGACGGTCAGCGCATGAACGTCCGTCACCGCATGCCCGTTCAGATCGCAGATATCAGAGAGCACGACGGCGCCTATGGCACAGGCAACGGTCAGCTTGCCATCTGCACTGGCAAGAACCTCACCAGGACGGCCTTGCGCATCTGTCAATTCAGCGGCCCGCACGGCCAGAATATCGCCTGCAACTGAGATTTTCGGCAAAGTCAGCGGGTTCCAGTAATCCCCGTGATCGAGCGCTTTGATCAGCGAGACAACCTCACCAGCTGGGCAATCAAAATCGATCCGCCCCCCGGCACCCGGCCGATCCGCCGCGCCAAAGTAACGGCGCGCCGATAGGTCCTGTCTACGGCGCGGCTTCCCGCCCGCCTCTAGCGCTTTGATCACCTCAGGAAAGCTGTCCATCGCAGCTTCAAAGCACTTGGTATTAAGCGTCAAAGCGGTGTCTTCGCGCGCAATGTCAAACCCGCGCTGCACGAGGATATCGCCCTCGTCAACACCGTTTTCAATCAGATGCCAGGTGATCCCGTGATTGGCTTCACCATTCAACCGCGCCCAAACCGGCGCGTTCAATCCGGCGTAATCCGGCAGAGGCCCGTCGTGGAAGTTCACCGCACCCTCGGCTTTGGCCAAAAGCGTATCCGGTACGATCTGAAGATTTGCGATGCTCAAGAGCCAGTCGAATTCGCCCTTAACCGTCACATCCTTCAACGCACCATCATGCAAAACCACCGCATAGCCTTGCGCCTTAGCCCAATCGGCAATCAATTCAGAGCGCGTCACGACTTGTGCCACCTCATGCCCAGCAGATTGCCAAGCCTCTGCGCATTGGATCAAAAGCGTTTCATTTCCGATGAAAAGACCAGAAAGAGGCGCTGCGACGGATTTGCTCTGAAAATTCATGACTGCTCTCCATTCAGGATCGGCACGCCTTTCGGGTCCGTGATCTGCCTCTGTTTGCGACCGGCACTGAAAAACGCGGCCTTTAAGCCATGGAGTGCCATGTCAATGAGGAAGAATTTGGGCGTGGATGCGGGTTTTCTTTGCAAGATCTCTCGACATCTCGCAAAGCTGCCCCCTGCCAAATGCAGGAGCGTGGCCGCCACCGTGTAGGCGCGACCGTGGTTTCTGAGGAAGTAGTAAAGGCGGCTGTCAAACCAATAGCTCGGCATGCGTTTGTGGGTCTTCATGCCCGTCGACACAGACCCGATATGGGTCACAACACTCTCGCGTACATAGGTCATTTTGTGGCCCGCTAGGACCGCGCGCAGACAGAGATCGGTTTCTTCGAAATAGAGAAAGAAGCTCTCGTCAAAGAGGCCGATGTCGTCCAGGACTTCACGGCGGATCATAAGGGATGCGCCGGCGAGCCAACCCACATGGCAGGTTGAGTCGGGAATGGGCAGCGCGACGATTTTGTTGCGCAGCAGGCGGCTGACCGGGCCGAACTTGATCGCGCCCTCAAATTCGCTTGAGATTGTTGGAAAACGAAACGCGGTCTGGTGGGGCACGCCATCGTCCCCGATCGTCAGGCTACCCGCAAACCCGGTTTCCGTGTTTTCTTCCATATGCTTAAGCAGATAGGAAATCGTATGGGGCTCGGGGAAAGCGTCGGAATTCAGGATATAGATATAGTCGGGGAGTTCGTCCGGCATGGTTTGAAACCCAGCCCGAATGCCAAAGTTATTGCCCGCTCCGTATCCGCCATTGCGACCCGATTGCAGAACGCTGACCTTCGGCCACTCCTGACGCGCCACAGTATCGCGCATCATCTCAAACGAGCCGTCCTGACTGTCGTTGTCCACAATTAGGATCTCTCCACGAATACCTTCCATCGCGGCCACAGCTGCCTCGGCGGCATCCAGCGTCATCTGCGGTGTGCGCCAGTTCAGGATGACGGTCAGGACTGTTGGGACTGTCTTGCTCATCCTGCGGCCCTCCGGAATGGGACGATGACCTGATCCGCCTCTTCGGCGTCCTCGATGGCTTTACGGATATGGGCGGCGAGCACCCGCACGTTGGGTTCCAGAACCATGCTGTCATGGTCCCCCGGCACCTCGAGCACCGACAGATCAGACACAAATTGGCCCCAATCATTGTCGGCCAGCACATAGGCGCGGTCTTTGTCGACCAGACGGTCCTCGGCGACCTGCCATTTGCCCACCATCGGCGGACGATAGAGCGCAACGCGGCCGGACCATGGGCGCACCTCATAGCTGGCGACCGCCTTCAGGAAGGCCGCTTCGATCTCGGCATTGTGGAAATGCGCCTCGCCATCATCCGCTTGCGTTTCAGCCTGTGGGCGGCGCTTCTCGATCTCCCAGGCGATGCGGTTCTTTGCCCAGCGCGTGACATAGCCGATGCCGCCGGATTTCAGCTCTTGCAGCTGGATCTTGATGCGATCTTCACGGCTGAGCGGGCGGCGTTGTGGCAGAGGCGTATCGAGCATCACCACCAGCGAGACTTCTTCGCCCATGGCCTCAAGCTGATGGGCGATCTCATATGCCGTGATGCCTCCGCCAGAGAAACCACCGAGCATATAAGGCCCATGCGGCTGCACTTGCTGTATCTCTGCGATATAGTCCCGCGCGGCTTTTACGATGGAGTCATGCGGGGCAACGTCGCCAAAAAGCCCACGCGCCTGCAGTCCATAGAAGGGCCGATCCGAGCCAATCAGGTGCCCCAGATGGCGCAGGTTCAGGACGTTTCCGTACATGCCGGCAACCAAGAAGAACGGCGTTTTGTCTGACTGCAATGCGCCATGCATCGGAACAAGGTGCGTATAACGACGTTCCGGCGCGCTTGGACCAGGGATGATCTCGGCGCTCTCGGCCTCTTGAGGGCCGATACGCTCCTCGATCAGGGCGGCGCAGCTCTCAATCGTGGGCGCTTCGAACAGGACCGAGATCGGGAAGGACACGCGATAGGCTTTCTTAACCATCGCAAAGAGGCGCACGGCAATCAGGCTGTGGCCGCCAAGGTCAAAGAAACTGTCATGGATGCCGATTTGCTCGATGCCCAAAAGCTCGGACCAGAACCCTGCCAGAGTGCGTTGAATATCGGTTTCAGGTGCCACGAAATCTGCATCAAGATCCGGGCGTTCAAAGCCTGCGGTGTCTTCGGGCGCGTCGCCTTCCGCCGCTGCCTGATCCATCAGGCCATGCAGATCCAAAGAAGACACCACAACACGCGGCAGACCCGTCGCCAGGGCACGTCGCAACGATTCGCCCCCCTGCTCGGCTGGAATCCCCTCGGCGATGTTGTCAGCCAACCGTTGCTCGCCCGGCGACAGCGTTTGCGGCGCATCCTCCTGATCGCGACGAATGTCTTTCGCGGACACGGGTGGGGTTGAGCCCAGCGAGCCGCCAACCACCAGCTGTTTGATCGTCAGCCCGTCGACTTCGACACAAACACGGCCATCTAGATCCGCGAGGGTCACGTCAAAGGACGCGGTGCTCTCAGCGACCGAACCGCTGGTCAATGTCACATGGCTGATGATGTCCGCGGGCAGCGTTGCGAAATGGCGCAGTGCCCCGTAGCTCATGGGCACCCAAAGGGAATCCGCCTGATAGCCCTCAATCAAATCCATCGCCCAGCCGGTGCCGATATCCAACAGGCCGGGATGCATGGACATGTTCTTTGCTTCACTTGCAAGCGCGCTTTGAAGGCTGAGGCACGCAAGGCCTTCGTTTCCGTTAAAGCTCTGAGACACAAGTGTTTTCCAATGCGGACCAAAGTTCAGATGCGCTTCCTGACGGGTCACCAAGGTCTGACCAACCGGCGCGTCTTCGACAGAGGTAAACCGCGCGCTCAGGGCTTTGACGTCCAAATCCTTGGGCATCGACAGAGCGACCATGGAAATGCGCCCCTCAGCATGCAGGACAAACCCGTCCTGATGGCTGCCAAGGATCTCAAACTCATATCCGGCATCTGTTTCTTTCAGGCTGATCCGCAGCTTGCGGGACTGACCGTCCTCGACATGGAACGGGCGCAGGAACAGCAGATCCCGCACCTCATAGGCACGGGTTTCGTCCAGCGCCTGCATTGCTTCGGAAATCAGCTCCAGATACCCCGTACCCGGCAGTATCGCTGCCCCATCCCAGGTGCGGTGCTGATCCAACATCCAGCAATTCTCCGCGCTCAGCTCCGCGGAAAAAACGATCTCATTGCCCGGCAACACCCGCAAGCGCTGCAACACTGGGGCAGAGATAATTCGGTCCTGAGGTTTCTGTGCCACCTCTTGGCCAAGGCTATCAACCGCCATGCCCACATCAGCCCACACGCCCCAATTCACGGACATCACTTGCGTTTTGTCGTCTTTGCGCGCGGCGGCGTAGGTGTTCAGGAATTCATTCGCGGCGACATAATCCACCTGCCCCGCCGGCGTCGTCACCGTTGAGGTCGAAGAGAAGAGAACCAGCCAATTCAGGTCTCCGTCCTCTAAGAGCTGATCAAGAACCAGCGTACCATGCAGCTTTGGCGCCATGACATCCGCCACATCCACAGAGGACTTCGCGAGCATCGGCCCATCATTGATCACACCGGCCGCATGTACGACGCCATTGATCTTGCCAAACCGCGCATGGACTTCGCGCACGGCACGTTGCATGTCGTCCAGGTTACAGACATCGGCGGCCACGATCATCAACTGACCCGGCAGCTTTTCCAGATCCTCGACCAGACGCACACGGCGCGCGAGCGGATCACTTTCCGCGCGGAAGGCTTTGATTTTGTCCCAGTTTTCACGATCAGGCAGTGCCGAGCGACTTTGCAACACGACATTCGCGCCCTCAGCCAGCATCTCGCGCGCAACGATTGCGCCGATGCCACCAAGACCGCCGGTGATCATATAGGTCTCGCCCATGCGCCATTTGACCGGCTCTTGCGTGAGGGCATGCGGTTTGGCCACTTGGGTGAACCGTTTTGCACCACGATAGGCAATTGTGCCCTCGCTGGGGTCTGCCAAAAGCTCTTCGAACAGGCGATCTGCGAGACCTTCTGTGAGTTCAACGTCAATCGAAGCCCCGCTCACGCCGGGCACCTCGCGTGGCAGCACTCCCAAGGGTCCTTTGATCACGGATTTCTCGGGATAAGGCAGCGCCTCCCCTGAAACTTTGGCCGCGCCATTGGTCACGCTCATCACATGGACGGGGCGTGGCAGGTTTTCTTCGACCATCGCCTGAGCGAGGTAGAGAAGTGTGTGAAAGCCCATCTCGAGGTTGCGGTGGAAGAAACTGCTGCCAGGACGGAACGTCTCGGCCTCGGTCACGAGCCACAGATGCAGAATGCGATCCGGCGCGCGGCCATTGGCAATCAAATCAGCGATCAGTTGGTCATAACCCTCACGACCGCGTTCTGGCGCCAGCACATAGCGATCAGAGGCCAGTTTCCCAAAAGCATCGCCGGTAGACACTTCGGTCACTGAATGCCCCGCAGCGCGCAGCTTGTCAGACAGATCGCGCCCCAAGCCGGTTTGGTCCATAAAGATCAGCCAACTGCGCGGCGTGCTCAGGTTTGGATCGGCCAAAAGATCCGGGTCGCAATCGGCAAGCTCAGGCTTCCAGGCCATGCGATAGCCCCAATCGGCGATGTTTTCCTGACGCATCAAGGCCTGAGGCGCAGTCGCGGCGGACTCGCTTGGCGCAATGAAATAAGGTGCTTTCTGGAACGCATAGGTCGGCATCACAACGCGATTGCGCCGCGCCTCGCCCCAGATCTGTGACCAGTCAAAACCCACACCACAGGCCCAAAGGCGGCCAAGGACCTCCATAAAGAACTTGTCGTCCTCGATCTCTTCTTTCGGATGGCGCAGGCTCGACAGAACCTTGCCGCCCGCGATGTCGGAATGCATGCGCGCCAGTGAACTCAGCGCTTTGCCGGGGCCGACTTCGAGATACACACGACCCGGGATTTGTGACGCCGTCGCCAGACAATCGGCAAACATCACCGTGCCGCGCAGGTGGTCGACCCAATAGTCGGGATTTTGTGCATCCTCAGCGCTCAGCACCTGACCCGAGCGGTTCGAGATGATCGGCATCTGCGGCGCGTTCAATTTGATGCTGGCGAGGTAAGCGCGGAAGTCGTCCAGAATGGGTTCCAACATCCGGCTATGGGCCGCAATGTCGATCTGGATTCGTTGGGCTTCGATCTCATCCTTAGCTAGGCGGGAATGCAACGCATCAAGCGCCTGTTGGGGACCTGATACAACTGTTAGATCGCTCGCGTTCTTCGCCGCGATATCAAGGCATTGATCCATGTAAGGCGCAAGCGCCTCAACAGACAGAGGCACGCTCAACATGCCGCCTGCAGGCACTGTGTCAAAGAGCTGGCCGCGCAGAAGAACAAGCCCGATACAGTCCTCAAAACTCATCACGCCAGCGAGGCACGCTGCGGTATTTTCGCCCATGGAATGGCCGACCAAGGCAGAGGGTTTCACCCCCCAGCTCATCCAAAGCTGCGCCAGCGCGTATTCCGTAATCATGATCAGCGGAAGTTGCACCGAAGGCTGCGTCAGCTTGGCATCTGCTTCCTCGTGCGACAAATCCTCGGCAAGCCAGATCGCGCGGGGGGCGTCGTCGACCTTGGACCGCAGAATATCGAGACCCTTGTCCATCCATTCCTGAAACACCGGTTCGGTTTCATAGAGATCCTGCGCCATGCCCGCGAATTGCGCGCCGCCGCCGGGGAACATAAAGACCACCTCGGGCGCATCAGTTTCAGCCGCATGATCAAAGACCCGTGCCTTGTCGCCGCTTTCCAGCAGGGCAATGGCTTGGTCATGGCTTTCGGCCACGACAACACGGCGTTTCTCAAAGGCGCGGCGACCTTTTTGCAGGGTGTAAGCCACATCAGCTAGAGGCACATCAGGGTTATCACGCAAGTAGCTGGCAAGGCGTGCAGAATTGCCATCCAAGGCTTTGGATGTTCGCCCGGAAATCGTCAGCAAATGGAACGGCCATTCGGCCTCTTCCGACGGGATTTGCGCGGGAGCCTCTTCGACCACCACATGCGCGTTGGTCCCCCCAACGCCTAGCGAGTTCACACCGGCGCGGCGTGGCCCTTTGTGGCTGACCCAATCTGTCAGATCGTCGTTCACCTTGAACGGCGAGGTCTCGAAATCAATCGCAGGGTTTGGTTTTTCATAGCCCAAGGACGGCGGCAGTTGCTTGTTGTGCAAGCTCAGCGCGGTCTTGATCAGGCTCGCGGCCCCTGCGGCTGTGTCCAAGTGGCCGATGTTGGTTTTGACCGATCCGATCCGGCAAAAGCCCGCATCCTCTGTGGTCGCGCGGAAGGCTTCGGTCAAGGCCGCGACCTCAATCGGGTCTCCCAGATAGGTGCCCGTGCCGTGGCATTCCACATAGTCGATGGTGTCAGCCGAGATATCCGCGACGCCATGCGCCTCGGCAATCGCGCCTGCCTGCCCGTCCACGGACGGCGCGAGGTAGCCTGCTTTGTCAGACCCATCGTTGTTCACAGCCGTCGCGCGGATCACGCCCCAGATGTGGTCATTATCCGCCAATGCGTCCGCCATGCGGCGCAACACCACAACGCCTGCGCCAGACCCAAAAACAGTCCCCTGCGCGCGATGGTCAAAGGCGTGGCAATGACCGTCTGGCGACAGGATCTCTCCGTCCTCAAAGATATAGCCGCGGCCATGCGGCATCTCGATGGTCACGCCGCCCGCAAGCGCCATGTCGCATTCGCCGTTCAACAGCGACTGCACCGCATAGTGGGTTGCCACCAGAGAAGTGGAACAGGCGGTCTGCACCGAGAGGCTCGGCCCTTTCAGATCAAGAAAATGGCTGAGGCGTGTGGACAGGAAGTCCTTGTCATTGCCCGTATGGCGCAGCAGGAACATGCCTGTGTTATCGACCAGATCGCGATTGCTGCAGACGTTGAAATAGAAATAGCTGCCCATGCCGCAGCCAGCAAAGACCCCAATCGGTCCGCCAAATTTCTCGGGCATATGGCCTGCGGTTTCCAAGGCCTCCCAGCTGACTTCAAGGAATTTGCGATGCTGCGGGTCCATGATCGCCGCTTCTTTGGGGCTGAGGCCAAAGAACTCCGCGTCGAATTTTTCGTAGTCTTTCAGGATTGCTGCGGACGGCACGTAGTTCTTGTGGCGCATCCGCGCGGCGGACTCGCCTGCTTCGGCGAGGTCGGCCTCGCTCAGTTGTGTGATGCTTTCGACGCCGTCGCGCAGGTTGGCCCAATAGTCGTCCAGCGTGTCAGATCCCGGCAAATGGGCTGCCATTCCAACGATGGCAATATCATTTTCCGACCATGTTTTCCGCGCGTTTGCTTTGACCATTTGACCACTCGTGTGCACTGCTTCCTCCCCCGAAATCCAGACAGACTCGGGGCGTTGGTTAACGGATAGACCGCAAACCAAGCGTTAAATGGGAGAGATCAAGGCGAATTTAGGGCGACCAACGCGGTGACAGCGGGCCAGTTCACCCAGAAGGCGAGTAGCACCAATATCACCCCAAGCGCCCCAAAGACCCCATCGTGCAGAGGATCCCAGGTGCCCTGATGGCGTGCCAGCCACACCACGACAGGGTAAATCAGAATGCCTGCAAGGGTCGCACCGATGAGGGCACCGAAGAGGCCCCCCAGCACCACACCCGCCCAAAGCCCCGCGATCATCAGGACCGCGCGGGTAGCATTCAAAACAAAGAAACGGCGGCTGTCGCCTGCCGCCAAAGCCGCCTGATCATAGGTCAGCAGGATCAGATGCGGGATTTGAGAAACGGCGACAAAGACAAGAACGCCACCCGACAGCATGTATCTGGAATCATAAAGAAAACCGATGATCCAGTTACCAGAAAGCGCAAGGATCCCCGACATTCCCAACAGGGCCGCGGACACCAAAAACCGCATCTTGCGCAGTTTGGCGAAGTTCTCGGGTGAGTCCTTGGGTGGGCGTTCCCGATAGATCGGAATGAGCACCTTTTGGATCGCAAGATTGCCGAGAAGGAAGGGGAAACTCGCGAGGAAAAAGCCGATATTATAGATCCCCAGCATCTCGATGCTGAGGAATTTCCCGAGGATAATCTTGTCGCCTTGGTAGAGGAAAAAACCCGCAATTGTAGAGAGGAATATCCAACGGCCAAAGTTGATCAGTTCCGAGACCGCCGACTTATCCCACCCAAAGCGATTATGATCACCTGGCAAAAACAACGTGTAGAGCAACAGATGCGCGACCGACGTCGCCAGCCCGCTCACAACCAGCGCCCAGATCGATCCAGTCAGCCACGCCAAGACCACGCCAACGATGATTCCAAACGTCTGCCCCGCCAGTTCCAATAACGTGACGCGCCCCATCATCAGATGGCGGTTGGCTGTATCTTTGCGCGTTGGAAACAGCCCCGAAAGCACCAGAGTGATCCCCAACACAGGCAGGATCTGCGCCAGTTGAGGGGCCTCATAGAACGCGGCCAAAGGCCATGACAAAGCAATCGCGCAGAGCCAAAGGATCACACCGCGCCCAACTTGCAATGTCCATGCAGTATTCAGAAACTTGGGGTCATCGCCCCGTTTGCTCTGCATAATCGCGGGCGTCACGCCCGCGTCCGAGAACATGTTGAGGCCCTGAATCACCATATAGACAAGGGCCATCATGCCGAAGGCTTCGGGGAACAAAAGCCGCGTCAGGATCAGGTTGGACGCCAGTCGAAGGGCTTGCTGCGTGCCATAGCTGCCGACCGTGAGGGCCGAGCTGCGCATCGCCCGCGCGCCAAGGCCAGAGCCTTTAAACAGCCCCCTCACCCGTCCGCGCAAGCCGCCCGCGTTATTCATCGTCCACGTTTCCATTCATCGCCAGACTGATCCTTCGATAGCCTTACGATCAAGCTCACGCCCGCATAGGCGATGAACCCAAACGGATCGCCCAGCGCGTATCCAAGGATGCGCAATTTGGAAAAATCGCCCTTGTCCTCGTTCTTCATGAGCTCTGGATAAAGCTCTTCAAGCTGGGCGACGCCCCTATTCTGACGCCGCCGGACCTTGATCAGGTTTTCCCAGCCCTCGGCCACGGGCCAGACATAGGAGCTGGGCACGGCAATGCGCTCGCGCCCCGAGAAATGCAGGCGTACATACATGTCGTCCGAGATGATTTCAGGGAATTTGCCCCAGCGCGCGCGTCCAGCGCGGTTGACAGCAAAGAGGCCGGAACCGGGCACCGAGTTCGACATAAAAGGCGTTTTCATCCAGAAGCGGGCATAAGCCTTGCTGACGCCACTCGCCGCAGCCATCTGCAACTGGCCACTGGCCCAGGCAGGTTCTTCTTTTTCCAAAACCCGCGTGATCTGGAAAATGACCCTCTCGGACACGCGCACATCAGCGTCCAGATAGATCAAGACCTCGCCCTCGGCTGCGCGTTCGCCGACGTTCAACGCATGCAACTTGTCGCCGCGTTCAAGGTCGATGATCTTGAGGCCCCAGCCGAGCTCCGTCGCCAGAACCTCGTATTTGCTGGCAACTTCAACGGTGCGATCCTCGCAGCCATTGGCGACCACAATCACCTCGGCCTCCTCGACGCGCTGGGATTTGAACAGCGCGTCCAGACAATAGCCCATCCAGGCTTCTTCGTTATTTGCGGGGATGATGATGCTTGTCTTCATCCTATGTCTTGCTCGTGTCGCTCTGTTTCAGTGGCGAGTTTCAAACAGTATTACCGCATTTTGACGAGGAAACCCAGAGCCGGATTGTCTGTAGGCTTAGAAGAAATCCGCAAAGCCTACATTCACGCCGGGCATTTTGGAAAACGACATGGTCTCAACCGCGCTGATCTGCACGGTCCCATATTGGGATTCCGCGCGAAGGGTCTGGCCATCGCGAAAGAACCGGTATTCCTCCATAAAGCCTTGCAGTTCGACGTGATCTACGCCCGCGCCGCCGTCGACAATGTCGCTGCCGCCATGACTGACCAGAGTGTCGTCACCCGCGCCACCCAAGAGGATATCGGCATAAACCGAGCCATCCAGCATCTCGCCTTCAGGCGCTGCCGAGAGTTGCACACCATTGGCAAAGACCTCGCGTCCACGCCCGTCAGGCTGTCCGACACCAGAGGTATTATAGGCCAGCAAGGCCTCAAACCGCGCGTTGCTGTCGTTCAGGCTGCGAAGCGCCCCCCAGCTGCCCCATTTGCTGGTCGGGGCCACGTCGACGAAGGCATTAAAGAGCTTACCACCGGCTTTGGTCCATTCAGCGATGACGTCTTGATAAAGCGTACCCATTTCCGGGGAGTAGTTCAGAACTTCAAAGAAGGCCGTGAGTTTCTTGTCGTTCACCCAATCGCCGTGGCCGACCACATGGGTGCCACCTTCATACATGATCAGATCCAGCCCATAGGACTGAGACACCCGCGCGTGATGCGGCCAGGCCTCTTTCGTCAGGAAAGCCACCGAGGTCTTGCGGATCTCTTCCACAGATTTCTCAATCGCAACTTGCTCGCCTTGCTTAAGCCAGCGGCGGACTTGCGCGGGTCCTTCTTCGTCGCCCAGCTCATGGCCGAAATATCCGGTAATCGCATAGGCGTCGAAATGATCGGCAGGGCGCATTGGGTCCAATTCAGCCTCAAGGAAAGGTTCCTCCAGCCCAACCCATCCGGTGTGAACAGCCGCCACGCGAACGATGCGATCCTCTTGGTCTGCGAAAACGCGGCTCCAGCCCTGCATAACTTTGGCCGCATTCAGCCCAGCCAGTTGGAACCACGCATTATCCGGCGCGCGCGATCCCCATTTGGCTTTGGCCTCATCCACCGCCCATTGGGTTTGGGGAAAGATGAAGTTCCAAAGTTCGTTGGAATATTCCACATAGGCCTTCAAACTTGGGCGCATCTGGACGCGCACGAGGGTCGCGAAGCCTTCGATGTAACTGTCGTCCGCCATATGCGGCATGTTGAACCACGCATCGGTGCCGATCTGGTTAACAAGCTCGATCATGACTTCGGCAGGTGCACCGCGACGCATGTAGGTGTAGTCAGACACCATCGGACGCTCGGACCAAGACGAGATCTCGGTCTCGTTGGTCTCCATCCAGTCCATAAAGCGCACGAGGCGCATGTCTTGGATCAGCTTCAACCATTTGGGATTGAATGTGACGCCCATGTCGTAAAGCGGGATATGGTTTTCATGCACAACCGCGATATTGCGAATGTAGTCGCCGGTTTTGTCCGGATCCGTCTCGGTGATCTTGATCCCGACCGAGCCTTCGCCCGGCGCATAGCGGAACCAGATCTCGCCGTCATTATAGCGCACAGGCCGCGCGAGACCCGTGAAGTCGATACGCCCCTGCCCCTCGTAGGTCAGGCGATACAGCCCGCCAAGCTCGGTCAGCTCTTCGGGCATATCGGTCAGGATAAACGTCTCAACCCCATCCATGCGGAAGGGGAATTCTTTGGGCCAGCCATTGGCGTCCAAAATACCGTCGGCCTCGAGCTCGTCAGCCTCAAAGCCGCCCCATTGGCCGCGTCGGTGTCCGACCCAAGGCCGCGCAGATTTCATCAGATCGAGGAATGGCAATTGCGTCGACCAGTCCGAAATTGCGTTCAGGCCAATTCCGAGGCTGGGCGCATCGGTCGCCGCAGCCGGCATGACCTTTGCCACGTCTTTTGCCACGGGTGTCTTCACGCGCTTGATCATCGCCTGCGCCTGCGTATTCGCGACGCCCATTTCCTCGGCAATGATCCGTTTGAGCGCGTTGAAATAAGGCTCCACCATCGGATCCACCTCAGGCGGCAAGCCTCCGAAGGTCGGCATTTCGTCAAACAGACCCGCATAGGTCACCGCAGCGGCCAAATAGTAAAGCGTTGCACTGCCGTGGGTCATGTCATCGGCGTAAATATCCAGCGTGCCGATCTTGGACAGCCCCGTTTCACGGAAGGCGCGGGACAGAACACGGGCGACAGGGATCAACTCGACCTGCATGTCTGGCCGCTCGCGTTGAATGCGTTCGGCAAACTCAAGATACCACTCGTGGTACTCGCCAATATTATATTCGTGATACTTCCGCAGTTTGCGGCGCGACGGCGGATAGCCATAGGGCTCCATATCCGCCCAGCCCTCATAGATCACGACACGTTTGCCTTCAGCGGTGCGATCCAACAGATCCAGCGCCGCCGTCACCGGAGACCAGTTGTCCGGATTGTCCCAACGATAGGGAATGCTTGGGCCGCGATGCTGCACGAAGTTCGTCGGGTTAAAGACGATCGTGTCATAGCCAATGCCGTCGAAGGTCTGGTTCTCTCCCCAGGCAGATTTCACTTCCGCGAATTTCCACTGCGGCTCGGGCGGCAACTTGGCGGGGAATTCCTTGAGGAAGCCGAAGTGACCGTCCAGCTCGAACTCTCGGCCCGACTGTTCGGCGAAATGGGCCAGCCAATGGGGGACGGTTGTCGTGTCCGTATCGGTCAAATGGTGGATCAGACTATTGCCAAAAAAGAACAGCTTCTTGGACTCGGCACGCGCGAAACCCGCGGCCAAAGCCACAAAAATAAAACTCAGCCAAACGCGGCGAAGTAGTTTTCTCATCTCGAACTCTCAATAACTGCTGACCCTAAGCTCTGTGCCAAACCCGCCATTTTTCAAGCTTGACTGTGGTTTTACTGGGGAAAGCTATGCGAGATTGGAAACAAACTCAGCGAAAATCGCGATTGTTTAACGTACGCGAACAATGACCTAGCGGTTCGCACGCGCCAGCAAAAGCACCGCAACAAGGCCGACAAGCACGATCATCAGCGCGCCGGGGCTTGCGTCGCCGATGTTCTCAAGGCTCGCTTGATCATGCACCCTTGTGGCCAAGGTCTCGTAGTTGAAGGGCCGCAAAAGCATCGTCGCGGGGAGTTCTTTGACGCAATCCACAAAGACCAAAAGGAGGGCCGAGCCAATAGAGCCACGGATCAGTGGGAAATAGACCCCAGCCAGCACCCGCGCCTTACTGCGCCCCAAAGATCGTGCGGCCATGGCAAGGTTCGGCGGCACGCGCCCCATCGCCGCGTCTGCTGCACCCTGCGCAATTGCAAAAAACCGCACGCAATAGGCCAAGACCAAAGCAAAGGTCGATCCGGTTAGGATCAGGGGGAACCGACCGCCAAAGATGCGCTCTAGGAGTTCAGCCAAACGGTGATCAAGAAAGGCCAGCGGGATAAGGATACCGACCCCCAAAACGGCCCCTGGCGCCGCGTAGCCAATCGTTGTCAAAGGCAAGAGCAGCTTGGGCAGGCTCTGTCCAGAAAGCCGCACGCCATAGACCAGAAACACACCGGCCAGCACGGTGATAAACGCAGCAATCGCGCCAACGGTCACTGTGTTGGTCAGCGCGCGGATCAGGCCTTCGTCGGTCCAAATGTCTATATTCGCCAGCGCATGATCGCCCATCACTCCAACCGGCAGGACAAAGCCAATCAGGAAGGGCAAAAGGCATACGAGCGTCGCGACTATTGCCCTCGCGCCCTGAAGGTTCACGCGAGTGACCGGGCGTGTCGACTTGCCAAGGTTGAAGAACTTTATCCGGCGACGGCTGATCTTTTCCGAGGTCACCAGAAAGATCACCAAGATCAAGATCACGCAGGAAATCTGGGCAGCCCCGCCTGCGTTATTGCTCTCTAGCCAGACGTTGAAGATTCCCGTCGTCAATGTCTGAACGGCGAAATAATCAACCGTGCCGAAATCGTTCACGGTCTCCATCATCACAATCGCCATGCCCGCCGCAATCGCTGGACGTGCCAATGGCAGGGCGACGCGAATGAAGCGGCCCAAAGCCCCTGCCCCCAAAGACCGCGCGACCTCGTCACTGGTGGCGGATTGCTCACGGAACGTGGCGCGGGCGAGGATGTAGATGTAAGGGTAAAGCGCCGCCGACAAAACAATGATCGCGGCCCCTAGAGAGCGCACTTCGGGGAACCAATAGTCGCGCGAGGTTTGCCAGCCAAAGATGCCGCGCAGCCAAGTTTGAACCGGCCCCGCGTATTCCAGAAAATCCACCAGCGCATAGGCCCCGACATAGGCGGGGATCGCCAAAGGCAGAAGCAAAGCCCATTCCAGCACACGCCGCAAAGGAAAATTGTATCGGCTGATCAGCCAAGCCGTTGTCGTTCCAATCACAGCCGCCAAAACGCCAACCGACACCATCAATACCAGCGTCGTGCGCAGATAGCGTGGCAAAGTGGTCGACAAGAGATGCGGCCAAATGTTCTCAGTTGGAAACAGGGCAAGCGCAAAAACTGCAGCGATCGGAGCCAAAACCACCAGCGCAATCACAACAGACCCCAGCGACCAAGGGTTGAAAACACCCCTGAGGCCAGGACTTTTTGCTGTGACTGTCTCTGCGCTGCTCATGAGGCCCACTTGCCCGAAATAGGTTTCACTGTCCAGAAAGGAAGTTATACTAAGGTCTAAGAAGACAAAGAAACACGGGCAACAGATGCAGGTCGCACTTCACTTTGGCGCGCCATATACGGATGAGAACAGGCTCCAGATGTGCCTGGGCAAAAACCGTGAGCTTTTGGCAGGCATGGACACCGTTGTGCCCCGCCCCGGCCAGTTCCGCAAACAGCTGCGTCCTTTGATGACCGAAGTGCTGAATGCAACAAATCCACTGCCGCTTCAGCAGGACTTCTTGCATAGCATCACAGGGGGCGACCGCCCCAACCGTATTATCTTTTCGGCAGATAATTTCCTGGGTTTCCCGCGCACTTCGATCAGCGAGAATGAGTTTTTCCCGGGCCCTTTCAATCGCTTAGTGAGCTTTCTTCGCCTTTTTGAGGACGCCGAGGTCGAGCTGTTTTATGCCATTCGCAACCCGGCCACCTTCATGCAGGCCTTGATGGTTGCGCATAAGGGCGACGACTTTGGCGCTCTGACGGGCCACAGCGATCCGATGGCTCTGCGCTGGTCCAGCTATTTTGAACGTGTGATCGAGGATTGCCCCAACACGCAGGTCACCGTCTGGTGCAATGAGGACACCCCGCTCATCTGGGAAGAGGTCCTGCGCGAGGTTGCGGGTGTCGATCCCACCATCCCTCTGAAGGCGCAATATGATCTGCTACAAGACATTTTGACCCAGGAGGGCTTTGCGCGCTTTGAGGAATACGTCAAAGCGCGTCCGGACCTGACCCAAGTGCAAAAACGCCGCGTGATTGCGGCGTTTCTGGAAAAATTCGCGGATGAAGACGCTTTAGAAGAAGAGCTTGAAGTGCCCGGATGGACCGA
Organism: Cognatishimia sp.; assembly: GCA_013215215.1. Taxonomy (GTDB): domain Bacteria; phylum Pseudomonadota; class Alphaproteobacteria; order Rhodobacterales; family Rhodobacteraceae; genus Cognatishimia. The sequence continues at coordinate 22,144 of JABSOU010000050.1, forward strand.
TGATCTGGTGGAGACTATCACAGATATTTACGACGACGACGTCTATCTGATCCAATCCATGCCCGAGATCAATTTCATCGAGCCCTAAGCGCTTAGTGCATGCCCAGCGCTTCTTTGTACATTTCCAGCACCGCTTCTTCTTCGGCGATGTCGTTCTGGTCCCGTTTGCGCAGCGCGATGATCTTGCGCATCACCTTGACGTCATAGCCCCGGCCCTTCGCCTCGGCCATCACCTCTTTCTGGTGATCCATGATGTCTTTTTTTTCTTGTTCCAGACGCTCGAAACGCTCGATGAATTGACGCAACTCGTCTGCGGTGACGCGGTAGCTTGCGTCGGTGACTTGCTCGGACATAGGGCCTCCTATTGGTGTTGGCGCGCACCCTATCGCCCGTTTTCATGAGCCACAAGCGGCCAATGCGGACGCAGGCGGATTTCACCTTGCGACAGGCGCCCCGATAGTCTAGGCCCGAGGCGGTTTTGACGTAAGGAGACGGCCATGGAGTGGCTCATCTGGGTAGGCGCTGCGATTTCTTTGGTTGGTTTGGTGGGGCTTGTGGCCTCAATCCTGCGGGTGAACCGCGCGCGCAAAGCCGGCCTCAGCGACGAAGAGCTGCGCGCAGCTGTTCAGGCGGCGATGCCTTTGAACCTGGGATCACTCTTCCTGTCCGTCATTGGTCTGATGGTGGTGATGCTTGGGCTTGCATTCAGCTAAGCCGCTACCCCCAATCCCCAAATTTCGCGCCGTTTTTGATCAAGTCATCAAACACCTCTGACGGAGTCCAGAAGTCATTCACTTCGGCCAAAGCTCTCATTTTATTGCGCAAATTTAAGAGCCCAATGAGGTCGGCCGCCTTCATTGGCCCACCCCGATGACGTGGAAACCCGTGGCCCAACGTCATGACCAAATCGATGTCACTTGCGGATTGCGCCACGCCGTCTGACAAAAGCCGCGCTCCTTCGTTGGCCATGGCCGCGACGCAATAAAACTGAATATCTGCGGCGCTGAGGAAGACATCCGGCTCGGATTTCCCTTCGCGCAAAGCATGCACAATGCGCACGGCATTTTTATTGGCAGACCTACGGGTCTGGCCCTCTTCATAGGTGTAAAACCCGGCCCCTCTCGCGCGGCCACTTAGACCCTGCTCTGCCATCGCCTGCGCCAGACGACCTGTGCGCGGCAAGCGGCCAAGATCCCACAGACGGAAAGGCCCAAGGTTAAAGCCATAGTCGCGCATGGCGTCGTCGATCTCTTCGAATTCAACGCCCAGATGCAACAGCTGCTCGGACGCGCGGAACAGCGCGGTCTGAACGGTATTTCCAATCAAACCCGGCACGTCGCTTGCGAAAATGCAGTATTTTTCCAGCCGAGACACAAACCGCGCCATGGCTGCCACCACGACCTGCGACGTCATCGACGATTGCGCCACTTCGATCAAAGGCAGGACTTCGACCGGAGCATAAGCATAGATCCCAACAACCTGCCGCGACCGTTGTGCCTGACGCCCGAGTTCGGCCAAGCCGCCTTGTGCAGTCCCAGTCGCCAAAACCGAATGGCCCGGCATGAATTCTCCCAGATGGCGGAACCGGTCAAGCTGCGCCTCTTTAGAGCCCCCGGCCAGATCCAGAACCATATCGCTATTCACGCAGGCTTCGATGTTGGGGGCCAGTTCAAAGCTCTCGATCACTTGTTCCAGATTGCGCGCGCTGTTGGCGGTACGTTTCAGAATGCGGTCGATCTGTTTGCGCACGCCTTCCCGCGCGCGCACCATCTCTTCGCCTGGTGCGATCATGATGACGCCAATACTGGCGCAGAGGCAGACAGCAGCCAGACCAATCGCATTGGCCGAGGTGCCGATGATGGCGAGTTTATGCACATCCCAAGCGCCTTCATCCATCGACGCCACTTGCGCGCGCACCCGCGCTTCGGCCCGCAGCAGATGCCGATAGGATTGCGACACATGCGAAGTCAACGACTCTTCAAAGGCGTCGAGCTCCAAAGCAAGGCCCGCCCCAAAGGGCAAAAGCCCCGCCGCCTCGACACAGCGGATCATATCCAAGGTCGCCTGCCCCGCGCTTTTTGCAGTGGCGCGCGCATCCGCAATCGCCGATTGGAACGCGAGCGGATCCTGCAGGCCTGTCGCCTGATCACTGGTTTTGCGTCTGGGTTTACCTTCGCGCAGAATGGCCTCGGCAAAGGCCTGATATTGCTCTTCAAATTGGCCCAAGACGATAGCGTCAAACACCAATCCCAGGGATTTCACCGGCAGGCGCCTGCCCCCAAGCAAAACCTTGAGGCTGTTCTGAGCGCCGATCAGCCGCGGTAACCTCTGGGTCGCGCCTCCGCAAGGCGTAAGACCCAGATTAATCGCTTCAAATCCAACCTTCGCGGTGCCCGATGCGATCCGGTAATGAGCCGCTAAAGCAAGTTCAAATCCAGCGTCATAAGCCGGGCCCTGAAGCGCCGCGATGACCGGCAGCTCAAAATCTTCAATCACGCTGGTCAGTTCCGCCACCGTAGGCGACACCTGCGCATCCTCAAGTTCTTCAAGCTCTAGACCCGAGGAAAAATACGCCCCCCGCGCGGTCAAAACCACCGCTTTTATACCGCCCAAACGGCGCACCTGGCGAAAGGCGTTGATCAGATCGGACCTTAACGTCAGCGTCAGCGGATTGCGGCCGCCGGATGACATCCGCAGCACAGCAACTTCGCCGTTGGTTTCGACGTCAACCGTTCCTTGCATCCCCGTCTGCCCGATGGTCTTTTTTCGTCTCTTGCCACCATACTACGCTCAGTTCGCCACGAGGCAAGAGGCAGCGCGGCTTGACGCGAAATGCAGGAAACGACGCTGCGTTGCGTGATGATTTATTGTACGCTTTGCCTATTGAACCGTTTGACACCGAAAA
>JABSOU010000051.1 GCA_013215215.1 Cognatishimia sp.
ACCTCGCAAATCCCAAATCCGTGCTTTTTGCGTCAGCCGTCCTTCTCGTGATCTTTCCCCAAGACATTACGCTGGCTGACAAAGCCTTCGTGGTTGTGAACCACCTGATCGTTGAAATCATCTGCTACGCGGGATTCGCCCTCCTCCTCTCCACCCCCGCCGCGCGCGACAGCTACTTGCGCGCCAAGACGATCATGGACCGGATCGCGGCGGGCGTCATGGGCGCTTTGGGCGTCAGGCTCTTACTGGACAGATAGCCGATAAAATTAACCAAACGGGCAAATTGTAATTTCCGAGCCAAGCCGCTAACACAGATCAAACGGCCACATGGCCCAAGGGGATATCTAAGAGGCTTCACATGAACGATCGTTTGCCACACGAAAAAGGCTTTCACATCAGTTGGGACCAGATCCACCGCGATTCTCGCGCTTTGGCCTGGCGTCTGGATGGCAAAGGCCCGGATGATGGTGCCTGGCGTGCGATTGTGGCGATCACACGCGGCGGTATGGCCCCTGCGATGATTGTGGCGCGCGAACTCGATGTGCGTGTGGTCGATACAATCTCTGTGAAATCCTACCACTCTGGCGGCGGCAAAGCCGATCAACGCCGCGAGGCCGAGGTTCTTAAGGCGCCGGATGCTGACCTTATGGGCGATGGCGAAGGCATTCTGATCATCGACGACCTCGTGGATTCCGGCAAAACGCTGGAACTGGTGCGTGAAACCTATCCCAAGGCGCATTTCGCAACAGTGTATGCGAAACCTCAGGGCGAGCCACAGGTCGACACTTTTATTACCGGCGTTTCGCAAGATACATGGATCTTCTTTCCGTGGGACATGGCACTGCAATACGTCCAACCCTACCGCGGCGCGGACTAACCAGCGATGAGCGGGCTCATTACACGCACCAAAGCCACTTTCGCACCGCCAGTGATGGAGGCGCGTCGCTGGCTTGAAGGCGTCACCTTTAGCGAAGAGCGCCCGCTCCTTAATGTGAGCCAAGCCGCCCCGGTCGATCCACCTCCATTGCCGCTCAGAGAGTTCCTCGCCGAAACAGCGCTGAACGTGCCAGACGCACATCTCTATGGCCCTGTGCTCGGCCTGCCTGAACTGCGCCACGAGGTCGCCTCGCAATGGAGCGCTGCTTACCAAGGTACGATCCGCGACACGCAAATCGCCATCACTTCCGGCTGCAACCAGGCCTTTGCCGCGGCGATCACGGCAATCTGCTCTGAAGCAGATGAGGTGATCTTGCCAACCCCTTGGTATTTCAACCATAAAATGTGGTTAGACATGTTGGGGATCCACAGCGTCCCCCTCGCCACCGACGGTTCTCTCTTGCCAGATCCAGAGCACGCGAAAGCCCTGATCACCGAGAAAACGCGCGCCATTGCCCTGGTCACGCCAAACAATCCTGGCGGTGTGGAATACCCGCCGGAACTGGTCCGTGCCTTCTTTGAGCTCGCGCAAGCCCACGGGCTAAAACTCATTGTCGATGAGACCTACCGAGACTTTGATTCCCGCACCGGAGCGCCGCATGACCTGTTCCAAGATCCTGACTGGGACGGGACGTTGATCCAGCTCTATTCCTTTTCTAAAGCCTATCGCCTGACGGGCCACCGCGTCGGCGCGATGCTGAGTTCCGAGGCGCTCTTGGCAGAGGCTGAGAAATTCCTCGACACCGTCGCGATCTGCCCGAACCAACTCGGCCAACACGCAGCCCTTTGGGGCATGCAAAACCTTGGTGATTGGGTCGCGAAAGAACGGCTCGAGATCCTCGACCGCCGCGCCGCCATCGAGGATTACTTTCCCAAAATCGGCAACGAAGGCTGGAGCCTCATGGGCGTGGGCGCCTATTTCGCCTATGTGAAGCATCCATTCGAAACACCCTCGGATCAGCTCGCCCAGCAGATGGTTAAAGACATACATGTTCTCGCCTTACCCGGCACGATGTTCATGCCCAACAGCGATGGTTCTGGCGGGTGGCAAATGCGCATCGCCTTCGCCAATGTGGCGCGTCCCGATATCCAGGCGCTATTTGACCGCATGAGCACGCTTTCGCAGCGATAACACAGGGTTTAACACCGAAACCGCCCTGCCCCCTTGCCCCTGCCCGATGGGCGTCGTAGACATCTGCGAAGCATAGAAAAACCGCGCCAATAAGGGGGCCGCATGTCTCAGAAATCTTCGATCTCAAACAAGCTTGTCTGGGTTCTGATGGGGCTTTTGATCCTCAGCCTTGGCGGCTTTGGCATCACCAACCTCGGCGGCACGATCAATAACGTCGGCACTGTGGACGGTAAACCGATTGCCGTAACCACCTACTCGCGCGCTGTGCAGCAAGAACTCACCAACCTGTCCCAGCAAACCGGCCAGCAGATCACCTTTCAGCAGGCGCAGCTTTTTGGTCTGAACCAGCAGGTTCTGGGCCGCCTTGTCACGCAACGTGCTCTGGATGCCGAAGCGGAACGTTTGGGTCTGTCGATTGGCGACGCGAATGTGCGGGATGAGCTGCTCAGCATCCCGGCCTTCCAGGGACTAGACGGCAATTTTGACCGCGAGGCCTATGCCTTCACGCTCGACGGCGCCGGTCTCAACGAAGGTGAGTTCGAACAGAGCCTACGCGAAGGGGCCGCAACCACCCTTCTGCAAACCGCTGTGACAGCTGGTGTTCAGATGCCGGCAACCTATGCCGACACCATCCTCAGCTATCTCGGTGAAACCCGTGATTTCACGATGGCAGTTCTGACCGAGGCCAATCTGCCAGAGCCCATCGCGGCACCGGATGAGGCCGCCCTGCAGGCCTATTACGACGCCAACACAGATCAATTCCTGCGCCCTGCCACCCGCGACATCACCTACGCGTGGCTGACGCCTGACATGATCCTCGACACGGTCGAAGTCGATGAAACCGCCGTGCGCGCGCTTTATGACGACCGGTCTGCTGAGTTTAACCAACCCGAACGCCGCTTGGTCGAACGTCTGGTAATGGGATCCACCGAGGCGGCCCAAGCGGCCGTTGACGCCATCGCGGCAGGCACCGAGAGCTTTGAGGCCACCGTTGAAGCACGCGGCCTGAGCCTTGCGGATGTGGATCTGGGCGATGTCACCAAAGAGAGCCTTGGCGCAGCAGGTGATGTAGTCTTCGGCGCGGCCTCCGGCCAAACCGTTGGCCCGGTGGACACCGACCTTGGCCCAGCCATCTACCGCATCAACGGCATCTTGAACGCGCAATCCACCTCTTTTGAGGACGCCCAAGCCGAGCTGCGTGCAGAGCTCGCAGGCGACCGCGCCCGCCGTGTGATCGACGCTCAGATCAACCATATCGACGACCTTCTTGCGGGCGGCGCAACCATCGAAGAACTCGCGACGGAAACTGAAATGCAGGTTGCCACCATCAACTGGCACGCAGGCTTGTCCGAAGACATCGCCGGTTACGAAGAATTCCGCGCACAGGCGGTCCAAGTCACAGAAAGCGACTTTCCGGCGATCGAAAACCTTGCAGACGGCGGCATCTTTGCGATCCGTCTGGATGGTGAAACCGAGGCCTCTCCGGCCCCGTTTGTTGACGCGAAAGCCGATGTTGAAGCCGCATGGCGCGCGCAGGCCGTTGGCGATGCACTGGGGTCTTTGGCAACCGATTATGTGTCTCAGATGACCGCTGGCGCTGACATCATCTCGCTTGGTGTGACCGTGCTGCAGGAAACCGATATCGCCCGTGGCGATTTCATTCCAGACGTGCCCGCAACGCTGGTTGAAACCGTCTTTGGAATGGATCTCGGCGGCGTTGCGACCGTCGCAGGTGGTCAGAGCGTTGCCGTCGTGGAACTCGACGCCATCAACCCGGCAGATCTGGCAGAGGGCGAGGCAGACAGCCTGCGCGGCATTCTGACGGCGCAGGTCAATCAGACTTTCGCGCAGGAAATCCTGAACGCCTATAGCACGCAAATCCGCCTGAATGCGGATGTTCAAATCGACCAAAACGCTCTGAACGCTGTTCACAGCCATTTGCAATAAGGTAAGGGCCACCTCTTGGCACTGATCACGACTTTCGAAGACTTCGCCAAAGGCTATGAGGCGGGTCAAAACCAGATCGTCTATGCGCGACTGGCGGCGGATCTGGACACGCCTGTGTCGCTGATGTTGAAACTCACCGGCGCGCAAAAAGATGCCTTCATGCTGGAATCTGTCACGGGCGGTGAGGTCCGTGGGCGCTATTCTATTGTTGGCATGAAGCCGGATCTGATCTGGAAATGTCACGGCACCACAAGCCGCCTGAACCGTCAGGCGCGCTTTGATGGCGAGGCCTTTGAGGATCAGGACGGCGACCCTCTGGCCAATCTGCGCGATCTGATTGCCGAGAGCAAAATCGACCTGCCCGATGATCTGCCACAGGCCTCAGCGGGCCTTTTTGGCTATCTGGGCTATGACATGATCCGTCTGGTTGAGCATCTGCCCAATATCAATCCAGACCCGCTGGGATTGCCCGACGCCTGCATGATGCGCCCCTCTGTGGTGGCGGTGCTGGATGGTGTTAAAGGCGAAGTCACTGTGGTCTCTCCGGCCTGGGTTTCCGAAGGCGTCACCGCCAAAGCCGCCTATGCGCAGGCCGCAGAACGCGTCATGGACGCTATGCGGGATCTGGAACGCGCAATGCCGCAGGCAAGCCGTGATCTGGGCTCTGAGGCAACTGTCGGCGAGCCGGTCAGCAACTTCACCAAAGAGGGCTATATGGCCGCGGTGAATAAGGCCAAGGACTATATCAAAGCAGGCGATATCTTTCAGGTCGTGCCGGCGCAGCGCTGGACGCATGATTTTCCGCAGGCACCGTTTTCGCTGTATCGCAGCCTGCGACGCACGAACCCCAGCCCGTTTATGTTCTATTTCAACTTCGGCCCCTATCAGGTCGTAGGTGCCAGCCCCGAGATCCTTGTGCGGGTCTTTGGCAATGAGGTGACCATTCGCCCCATCGCAGGCACCCGCCCGCGCGGCGCGACACCAGAGGAAGATCGCGCCAATGAGGCGGATCTTTTAGCGGACAAGAAAGAATTGGCCGAACATCTCATGTTGCTCGATCTGGGCCGAAATGATGTGGGACGCGTCGCCAAAATCGGCACAGTGAAGCCGACCGAAGAGTTCATCATCGAGCGCTATTCTCACGTGATGCATATCGTCTCCAATGTGGTCGGCGAATTGCACGAAGACCAAGACGCGCTAAGTGCGTTTTTCGCGGGCATGCCTGCGGGCACTGTGTCAGGTGCTCCCAAAGTGCGCGCGATGGAAATAATCGACGAACTGGAGCCTGAAAAACGCGGTATCTATGGCGGTGGCGTTGGGTATTTCAGCGCAGGTGGCGATATGGACATGTGTATCGCGCTCAGAACCGCGATTGTGAAAGACCAAAAGCTTTACATCCAAGCGGGTGGCGGTGTCGTTTACGACAGCGATCCAGAAGCCGAGTTTATGGAGACCGTCCATAAATCCAACGCGATCCGGCGGGCTGCCGCGGACGCGGGGCGATTTGAAGGTTCGGGCAACGCTTAGTCACCGNACTCGATTTCTTTAAAAGAAATCGACGACGGAAACTTTCAAAGTTTCCGTCTCATCCTTCGGTCTGCGCGCGCAACAAAGTCGAGGCCGGTGCCAAAGCCACAGTCGACGCCCGATCCGCCAAGGTCCAGACCGCCAACGCCGCCAGTGTATCTTGGCGCAAGTGGCCCAGCATTAAGACTCCATCCTCTTGGCGCGCCTTAAACGCCGCCTGATCGAGGAAGCGGCGCATCACGACCTCAGTCTGCCCCTTGCTGTCGATATCCCGAAAAACCGTCACCGACGGTACCCCATCGCGCGCAGCCATCTTCTGAGCCGTATTCAGGCCCTTAGGCCGCATCACCAAGCCATGGCCAGACGCTTTAACAAAAGAAATCACCTGGTCTGAGACTTCGCGACTTTCCTGCAGTCCAATCGCCGCGCCCTCAAGGATGGCAACTGTCTCGGGCAGGTTCACAAGACCGGTGGCCAGATTGACCTCCACATCTTCAGGCTTGGCCCCTTCTGGCAAATCCAAAACCGCAAGCACCTCAAGGCCCATAGAGCGGAACATCCGAGCACGCTCTACAGCATTAGAGGCCACCGGGTTCACAGCGATGCTCAGAGGAAAAGGAAACTCGCGCAGGATGCTCAGATCCAGATCGCTTTTGCCTTCGTCAATCAGTACGACTGACAGGATTGGCCGCGTGTTCACACGCTCAAATTTGGCCGCGAATTGCACAAGGGGGCTGGCCTCGCCAAGCCCCGATGCATCCGCCGCCACTAGCGAGGATCCAACCGTCGGCAAACGGGTCGAGGTCAGCTGCGGAAAGGCCTCTTCCAGATCTGTGGCGGGCTGCAGAAGCGACGTCTGAACGCCCTCTTCTTCGACAATCGCAGGCGCGGTGCCACCCAGATCTGTCGGCGTCGAATCCGCGCGCGTGGTCTCAATCGGTACATTGATCGTTGTCGGCGCGCTCGGAGAGGCCGAGACACTCGGAGCTGCTAAGGTCGCGGTCTCAGTTGTCGCAACCTGAGGGCGCTGAACGGGCCTTAGGGTGATTTCAGGCGCGTCACTCTGACCTTCTGGTGTTTGAATGGCGTTGGCCTGCGGCGTCGGGAAGACGGGCTCGAGCGCAGTCACAGCAACCGCAGAGACCTCATCCACAATTGGATCGCTGTCGACTACCGCGATATCCGAAGGCGTCGGACGAGGTGCTGACGCACGATCTGCATCCGGCACCCCCTCGCCTTCAGATGGCGCAGGTGCTGCGGCGACGGTATCGGTTTCAAGTGGCGCATCCGCCTCCGAAGGCGTGGCAAGGCCGGGTTGCACACTGGCAAGAGGCTCTGACACCGCGGGTGTCGCCTCGCTTTCCAGTTCAATCCGCGCTGGCAAAGGCGACACGAGCGACACCACGCCCGCAAAGACAAGACCAATGGCCCCGCCGCCCAGAAATCCGACCAAAATCCCGCGTATCATGCGCTCACGTCCTTCGTGCCTCTGTTTTTTGGCCCTTCGGCCCTTTTTTTGGATAAGCAGCTGCCCCGCCCCTTGACCCTAGAGGTCAAGCCTGACCATGTATACCGCGACCGGGCGGGATCTTCCTACCCCGATCTTAAGAAACTTTGTAACCGGGCCGTATCATGCTGCTTTTGATCGATAACTACGACAGTTTTACCTACAATCTTGTACACTATTTGGGCGAACTTGGTGCCGACGTACAAGTATGGCGGAACGATGCGATCAATACGCAAGAGGCGATGGCGATGAATCCTGCGGGGATTCTCTTGTCGCCGGGGCCGTGCACGCCGAATGAAGCGGGCATTTGCCTGTCTTTGGTAGAGGCCGCGGCGGAGACAGGCACGCCGTTGATGGGCGTCTGTCTGGGCCATCAGTCGATTGGTCAGGCCTTTGGCGGCAATGTGGTGCGCTGCCATGAGATCGTCCATGGCAAGATGGGCAAGATGCATCACACAGGTAAAGGCGTCTTTGCTGGCTTGCCGACACCCTTTGACGCGACGCGGTATCACTCGCTGGTTGTTGAACGAGAGACACTGCCCGACAGCCTTGAAATCACGGCAGAGCTAGAGGACGGCACCATCATGGGCCTGCGCCACAAAGAACTGCCGATCGAAGGCGTACAATTTCACCCGGAATCTATTGCTTCGGAACACGGCCACGCGCTTCTGAAGAACTTCCTCGACATGATGAAGGTGCCGGCATGAGCGACGCACTTAAGCCTCTGATCAATGCCGCCGCCAATGGCCCTCTGAGCCAAGAGCAGGCGGAAGCCGCGTTTGAAGTCCTGTTCAACGGCGAAGCTACGCCCAGCCAGATTGGCGGGCTTTTGATGGCCCTGCGGACGCGTGGCGAGACTGTGGATGAGTATGCCGCGGCGGCTGCGGTTATGCGCGCGAAATGCAAGGCTGTGAAAGCTCCTGCAAGTGCGATGGACATTGTCGGGACTGGTGGCGACGGCAAACATACGTTGAATATTTCTACCGCCACGGCCTTTGTGGTCGCAGGCTCTGGCGTTCCAGTCGCGAAACATGGCAACCGGAATTTGACATCGAAATCAGGCACTTCTGATCTGCAGGGCCAGATGGGCATCAATGTCATGGTTGGCCCTGACGTAGTTGAAAAGGCGCTCAATGAGGCTGGCATTGGCTTTATGATGGCGCCGATGCACCATCCGGCGATTGCCCATGTGATGCCAACGCGGACAGAGCTAGGCACGCGGACGATCTTTAATATCCTCGGCCCTTTGACCAACCCAGCGGGTGCGAAACGCCAATTGACCGGAGCCTTCACCAAGGATCTCATCCGCCCGATGGCAGAAACTCTGGGCCGTTTGGGCAGCGAGAAAGCCTGGCTTGTGCATGGCTCTGACGGCACGGATGAACTGACGATCACAGGCGTTAGCTGGGTCTCGGCGCTTGAGACCGATGGCTCGGTGAAGGATTTCGAACTCCACCCCGAAGAGGCGGGCCTTCCAGTGCATCCCTTTGAGACCATCGTCGGCGGTACGCCCGAAGAGAACGCTACCGCTTTCCGCGCTCTTTTGGCGGGTGAGGCGAGCGCCTATCGGGATGCGGTTCTGCTGAATGCGGCCTCTGCTTTGCTGGTGGCTGATGCGGTCAGTGATCTTAAAGAAGGCGTAGCCAAGGCCCGAGAAAGCATCGACAGCGGCGCTGCGAAATCCAAGGTTGAAGCCCTAGCGCGGATCACGTCTGAGGCTGACTGATGGGCGTCTCAGTCGGGCCCTCCGGTTCCTCTTCGATCCCTGATTCCTGGGCGCATCTGCCGTTCTTTTCGGAACGATATCAATCGATTGAAACGGCAATCGCGGCAGACCCACGCGATATCCTACCTCCCGCACACCAGCGTTTCGCGGCCCTTGAGGCCTGCGCGCCAGACGCGGTGCGCGTGGTGATCCTCGGGCAAGACCCATACCCGACGCCAGGCCACGCGCATGGGCTGTCGTTCTCCGTGGAACCCGACGTCCGCCCCCTGCCCCGGAGCCTCAACAATATCTACAAAGAAATGCACGACGACCTCGGCCAAGCCCCGCAAACCGGAGACCTGCGCCCCTGGGCCGCCCAAGGCGTGCTTTTGCTGAACACCGTGCTGTCTGTCCCCGCAGGTGAAGTCAACGGCCACAAAGACCTCGGCTGGCAACAACTGGCCCATGAGGTCCTTTCTGAAGTTTCCCAAAAACCAACCGCCTTTGTTCTCTGGGGCAAACAAGCGCAAAATCTCACAAAACACATAAATCCGGGCGATCATCTGATGATAGAGACCGCCCACCCCTCTCCTTTGTCCGCCCGCCGTGGCTTCTTTGGCTCAAAGGCCTTTTCACGCATCAACGACTGGCTTAGGAACCAAGGTGAACAAGAGATCAACTGGACGCACGCATGACCGACACTGTTCTGGATAAAATCAAGGCCTACAAGCTCGAAGAGGTCGCCGCTGACAAAAAGGCGAAATCTCTGGCCCATGTCGAGGAATCTGCGCGCGCCGCAAGCCCAGTGCGCGGTTTTGAACGCGCTCTGTTTAAAGCATCTCGCCAAGGCTATGGCCTGATTGCCGAGGTCAAAAAGGCCAGCCCGTCCAAAGGCTTGATCCGCGCGGATTTTGATCCCGAAGACATCGCCGAAGCCTATGAGGCGGGCGGCGCGACTTGTCTGTCTGTCCTGACCGACACGCCGTCATTTCAGGGCGCGAAAGAGTTTCTGACCATGGCTCGCGACGCCACCGACCTGCCCGCGCTGCGCAAGGATTTCATGTATGACACCTATCAGGTGGCTGAGGCGCGCGCTTTGGGGGCCGATTGTATCCTGATCATCATGGCCTCTGTCAGCGATGCACAGGCCGCAGAACTCGAAGCCGCCGCTTTTGAATGGAAGATGGATGTTCTGATTGAGGTGCACGACGGTGAGGAACTCGACCGCGCTATGGCGCTGAAATCCCCGCTGTTGGGTATCAACAACCGCAACCTCAAAACCTTTGAGACGACGCTTGATACCACACGCACGCTTGCCCCTCGTGTACCAAAGGATCGGCTGGTGGTCTGTGAAAGCGGCTTGTTCACACCCGAAGACCTCGCCGACATGTCCAAGGTCAACGCCCGCACCTTCCTGATTGGCGAGAGTCTGATGCGTCAAGATGATGTCACTGCGGCAACGCAAAAACTGCTCGCAAACCCAGCCCCCGCCGGAGCCTGACCCATGTCTGATCCAAAGCTCAGCCATTTTGACGCCAAGGGCGAGGCCCATATGGTGGACGTCAGCGAAAAGGCAGTCACCTCGCGCATTGCGACGGCTGAGGGTTTTGTGAAAATGGCCCGTCAAAGCTTTGATATCATTTCAGAAGGTCGCGCCAAGAAGGGCGATGTTCTGGCCGTCGCGCAGCTAGCCGGCATCATGGGCGCCAAGCAATGCGCCACGCTGATCCCGCTTTGCCACCCACTGCCCATCACCAAAGTGTCCGCCGATCTGACACTGGATGAAACGCTACCCGGTGTACGCATCGAAGCAACCGTCAAGACCACCGGCCAGACCGGTGTCGAGATGGAGGCGCTGACCGCTGTCAATGTCGCAGCCCTCACCGTCTATGACATGGTCAAAGCGGTCGACAAGGCGATGGAGATCGGCGGTATTCGCGTGATCCTCAAGGACGGCGGCAAATCCGGCCGCTATCAAGCCGAATGATCACCGTCCCCGAGGCGCTCGCGCATCTTTTCGCGCTGGCTAAGCCGCTTGAGGTGGAAACCGTGCCTCTGGCGCAGGCCAATGGCCGCGTGCTGGCCGCTCCTGTGGCTGCGCGCCGTGATCAGCCGCCATTTTCATCTTCGGCCATGGATGGTTATGCGGTGAAAAACGCCGAGGTTTCTGAGGGCGCGACGTTCAAGGTGATCGGGGAATCTGCGGCGGGGCATGGCTTTGAGGGTACTGTCGAAACCGGCCAAGCCGTGCGGATCTTTACCGGCGCCCCCGTGCCTGAGGGCGCGGACCGCATTGTCATCCAAGAGGACGTGACACGCGACGGGGATGTCATCACTCTTGGTGAAAACATGGACCAATCACAATATGTCCGCGCCAAGGGCAGCGACTTCAAAGACGGTCAAACCATTGGCGCGCAACGCCTTTTACGTCCCACAGACATCGCTCTGATGGCCGCGATGAATATCGCAGAGGTCTCCGTCACCCGCCGCCCGCGCGTCGCGATCATGTCCACCGGAGACGAGTTGGTCATGCCCGGAGACACCCCCGGCCCGGACCAGATCATCGCCTCAAACTCCTTCGGCCTGCAGGCCATGCTGCGCGACATGGGCTGCGAAGCACGCCTCTTGCCGATTGCGCGTGATACCGAGGCAAGCCTGCGCGCTGCGTTTTCCCATTGTGAAGATGTTGATCTGGTGATCACCATCGGCGGGGCGTCGGTCGGAGACCACGACCTCGTGGGCAAAGTCGCGGGCGATCTGGGTATGGAGCGCAGTTTCTACAAAATCACGATGCGCCCCGGCAAACCCCTGATGGCGGGACGGCTTGCCTCTGGTGCCATGATGATCGGTCTGCCCGGGAATCCGGTGTCCGCGATGGTTTGCGGCACGGTCTTTGTCGCCCCTGTGATCCGCGCGATGCTTGGGCTTGGCGCGTCCGCTCAGCCCGCGCTGGCGGCCCCTCTGGCACATGATATTTCGGCCAACGGAATCCGCGAACACTACATGCGGGCACGTATTGAAAATGGCGTACTGACCGTCTTTGACCGTCAGGACAGCGCGCTTTTGACAGTGCTTTCAGACGCCAACGCCCTGGCGATCCGCCCCGTCAAAGACCCGGCGCGCAAGGCCGGAGACATCCTGCACTATATCCCGATTTGACCGCCTAAAACCGGAACAAATCCAAAACAGTTGACACAAAACGTGAACACAGATAGAACAAACGCAAATCTTTAGGGTTTTCGGAGGCGAGCAGATGCTGACCAAGAAACAACGAGACTTGCTGGAGTTCATCCACAAACGGCTGCAACGCGATGGCGTGCCGCCCAGTTTTGACGAAATGAAAGACGCGCTGGATCTGCGGTCAAAGTCGGGGATCCACCGTCTGATTACGGCCTTGGAAGAACGCGGCTTTATCCGCCGCCTCGCCCATCGCGCCCGCGCGATTGAGATTGTGAAATTTCCCGATGACATGGCCCCTGCGGGCTTCACGCCTCAGGTGATTGACGGCGGCAAACCCGAGGCCAAGGTGCCCGAGATGCCCAAGGGTCTTTCAGCGATGGAATTGCCGATCATGGGCAAAATCGCTGCCGGTGTGCCGATCGAAGCGATCAGCCATGTGCATGATCACGTGGCGGTGCCTGGTTCGATGCTCTCGTCCAATGGCAAGCACTTCGCACTAGAGGTCAAAGGCGACTCGATGATTGATGCGGGCATCAATGATGGCGATGTGGTGATTATCAAGGATTCGGCCGTGGCGCAGGATGGCGACATCGTGGTGGCTCTGATCGAAGAGGAAGAGGCCACGTTGAAAACCTACAAACGCCAAGGCAGCAATATAGCGCTAGAGGCGGCGAACCCGGCTTATGAAACGCGTGTTTTGCCGGATCATAAGGTGCGCGTTCAGGGCAAGCTGGTGGGCCTTATTCGCAGCTACTGAGCCTGCGTGGGCGGTAACCACAGGCGTGTGCCGCGGGTCTCTGCGACTGACACGAATTCCAAACTGTCCCCTCGGACATAGATGGCCAAAGCTCCGGTTTTGGCCATTGTTTTTGGGGTGATGACGGGGCACGGGAATGATTGCCGCACCTCTTTGGAAGCGATGAGGATATCCGAAGAGCGACACGCAACCTTCTGATCCAATTTCTTTTTACTAGACTCAACCCAGATCGCATGACCATCCAGATACGCGAACACAGCGTCTTTTTGTCCGCCCCCACGACGCTCAAACGCCTCCAGCTGTTTCACAGGATCCCCGTCATTTTCCAGCCAGACACGCGCAGCGAACCCCTGCCCGCGCGGTTTGCTCAGGGCCCGGCCCGCCTCCGTCATCACCCCAACCAACGTGCTGCTTTCATCGATCAAAACATCAGGCCGCTCGACCGAGACCCAAAGCCAGCCCCCAAGAGCCAACGGAACCAGTCCAAACGACTTCAACCGTCCGATCCACAGCATTACAAACAGAGCGCCCAGAGTGATCAGAGGCAAGACTGCTCCTGGCGGCGCGACAACGGCCCTTCGCGCGCCCTCCAAGTCTGCGAAGAAAGCCGCAACCCACAGGATCCAATGCAACCCCCAACCCATGACAGTAAGGGCGAGCCCCTCAAGCCCCAAGGGCGCCAAACAGGAAGCCACCACAGCCGCTGGCATCACCACAGCCCCCATGATCGGCACCGCAAGCAGGTTCGCGGGCAAACCATAGGCCGCATAGCCATTGAAATGGGCCCCTGCAAAAGGCGCGGTCGCGGCTCCGGCGACGAAAGACGTTATACACAGTGCAAGGACAGGTTTGAGCCACCCCGGCACAGGCCAGCCAGCTTGAGACCTAAGCACCCCAAAGACCCAGACCAAGGCCGTCGTCGCGGCAAAGGACATATGAAATCCTGGCGACAAGAGGCTTTCGGGGCGGAAAACCAGCACGATCAAGGCCGCAATGGCCACCGACCGCATCGAGATAGCGCGACGGTCGAGCATCACTGCGACCAAGGCAACCGCTGCCATCACAAAGGCACGTTCTGTGGCAATGCTTGCTCCTGACAACGTTAAATAGGCCGCCGCAGCCAATAATGCGCCGCCTGCCGCGTATTTTTTGACCGGAATATGTAGGGCAACGCAGGGGCACAAGGCCATCACAGACCGCAGCCCCGCAAAGACCACGCCGACCAAAAGCCCCATATGCAGGCCTGATATAGCCAAGAGATGCGCGAGGTTCGTTGTACGCAGATGCTCGGTTGTGCTTTGGCGCAGGTGGCTGCGATCCCCGGTCGTGATGGCTGCCGCAACCGCCCCGACATCTCCGCTCAGGTGTTTCCGAATCCCTTCGGACAACGCAAATCGCACAGAAGCAACGGACAAGCGGTCAGGAGGTGCCGTAATCTCACGAGGCGGCGCGCGCGTGTAGCCAAGCGCGCCAAGGCTTTGAAACCAGGCGTGCCTTTGAAAATCAAAACCTCCGGGCTCCACTGGCCCAGACGGTGGCGCCAATCGAGCTCTCATTTCAATATGTTGCAACGGAAGCGGCCGAAACCCCTCGGCCTTTCCATGCAAGGACACGCGCACTCGTTCCGGCGGCGAACGCGCGCCCAGATCCCACATCGCGACCTGATCCAACGTCACACGCAGCGCATCAGAAGAGGAGCGATCAATGTCAATCACCCGCCCCGCCACAAGCCCGTTGTAAGGCAAGTCCAAGCGCGGCGCGGCGACCTCATGGGCGCGCCATGTGGCGAGGGTAAAGCCTGCGATAACAAGCGTCAGCGCTGTGGGGATTGCCGCAAATCCTGACCGGTCCAGCCCTGCCCAGATCAACAGCGGCACAGCAAGTGCCAAGAGGCCAAAAACCAAAGCCTGATCCGGCTCAAACCGGATAGAGAAATAGAGCCCGATTCCAACGGCCAGACAGACCGGGCACCAGTGAAACAGATGCCCGCTCTGCCCCCGCAGAGTTCCTTCCAAAAACGCGACACTCCGGAGCACTTGTTCTGCCCCCCTCTGAGCGATAGACAGGCCCGGAAAAATCTATGCCACTCTTGGTTACTGAAGGGTAAACCGCCTATGTCCACCGTCGTCACCCGCTTCGCCCCCTCTCCGACCGGCTTTCTGCATATCGGCGGCGCGCGCACTGCTTTGTTCAACTGGCTTTATGCACGCGGGCGTGGTGGCAAGTTCCTATTGCGGATTGAGGATACGGATCGCGCACGCTCGACCCCTGAGGCCACCGATGCGATCCTGCAAGGGATGGCGTGGCTGGGCCTTGATCACGATGGCGATGTGATCAGCCAATTTGAACGCGCGGATCGCCATGCCGAGGTAGCGTTGCAGCTGTTGGCCGAGGGCAAGGCCTATAAGTGTTTTGCGACACAGGACGAAATTCAGGCCTTCCGTGACAAAGCCAAAGAAGAAGGCAAATCCACGCTTTATCGCAGCCCTTGGCGTGATGCGGATGCCGCGAGCCATCCGGATGCGCAATATGTGGTGCGGATCAAAGCGCCTCAGGACGGCACGACGGTGATCCGCGACGAAGTTCAGGGTGATGTGAAAATCGCCAATGAACAGTTGGATGATATGATCCTGCTTCGCTCTGATGGCACGCCGGTCTATATGCTGGCCGTCGTTGTGGATGACCACGACATGGGCGTGACCCATGTGATCCGCGGCGATGATCACCTCAATAACGCGGCGCGTCAGATGATGATCTATGAGGCCATGGGGTGGGATCTGCCGACTTACGCGCATATCCCGCTGATCTTTGGCCCAGATGGCAAGAAACTGTCCAAACGCCACGGTGCAACCGGTGCGGAAGAGTACCAAAAGATGGGCTATCCGGCGGCGGGTATGCGAAACTATCTGGCGCGGCTGGGCTGGAGCCACGGAGATGACGAATTCTTTACCGATGCGCAGGCCAAAGAGTGGTTTGATCTGGGAGGCATCGGTAAATCTCCGGCGCGGTTTGACTTCAAAAAGCTGGAAAACATCTGTGGTCAACACATCGCCGCGAGCGACGATGCCGCACTGCTGCATGAATTGGTTGATTTTCAACACGTTATTGGTGTGCAACCCTTTGACGCAGCGACAACCGAATTACTACGGGTGGGCATGTACTGTTTAAAAGAACGCGCCAAGACTTTCCCGGAACTGCTTGAAAAAGCACACTTTATCACCGCAAGCCGCCCTTTGCAGCCAGACGAAAAGGCTTCAAAAAATCTTGATGATGTATCCCGTGGTATACTGAAAGAATTGACGCCGCAGCTGCAAAATGCTAGCTGGACGCGAGACGGACTTGAGGCAGTCACCAGTTCCTTCGCTGAGGCAAAGGAAATCAAATTCGGCAAGATGGCAGGCCCACTTCGGGCGGCTCTGGCCGGACGCGCGGTGACCCCAAGTGTTTTTGATATGATGCTCGTGTTGGGGCCGGACGAATCCATCGCTCGGTTGCAAGACGCGGCAGCAGACTAGGGCAAGGTCAACGACCCTTGCCTTGACGTAAAAGAGCCCCGGGCGGACTGCGCCCAGGAGCCCACCGAGGAAGGGAAAATTATGACCGACAGCACAAAATCCGCGACGTTGACTATTGGGGATGCGTCCTACGATCTGCCGATCTACTCGCCAACTGCGGGACCCGATGTTCTTGATATCCGCAAGCTTTATGGCCAGGCGGGTGTCTTTACTTATGACCCAGGTTTCACCTCTACAGCCTCCTGTGATTCCACCATCACTTATATTGATGGCGGCAAAGGCGAGCTGTTGCACCGTGGCTATCCAATTGATCAGCTGGCCGGCAAATCGCATTACCTAGAGGTCTGCTACCTGCTGCTTTACGGTGAGCTGCCCTCTGCGACCGAGCTTGAGAAATTCGAAAGCACCATCACACGCCACACCATGCTGCACGAGCAGATGGTGAACTTCTTCCGCGGTTTCCGTCGTGACGCGCACCCAATGGCGATCATGACCGGTGTCGCGGGGGCGATGTCTGCCTTCTATCACGACAGCACCGATGTGTCTGATCCACGTCAGCGCGAGATCGCGTCCCATCGACTGATCGCGAAGATGCCAACCATTGCGGCCTGGGCCTATAAATACTCGATTGGCCAGCCGTTTGTGTATCCACGCAACGATCTGGATTATGCGTCCAATTTCCTGCACATGTGCTTTGCGGTTCCTGCCGAGGAATATAACGTCGATCCGATCCTGAGCCGTGCGATGGACCGTATCTTTACGCTGCATGCGGACCACGAGCAGAACGCATCGACCTCGACCGTGCGTCTGGCATCCTCCTCTGGCGCTAACCCGTTTGCCTGTATTGCAGCGGGCATTGCATGTCTCTGGGGTCCGGCTCATGGTGGTGCGAACCAAGCATGTCTGGAAATGCTGAAAGAAATCGGTACTCCGGATCGCATTCCTGAGTTCATTGCGCGTGCAAAAGACAAGAACGATCCGTTCCGTCTGATGGGCTTTGGCCACCGCGTTTACAAAAACTTCGACCCACGCGCGACGGTGATGAAGCAGTCCGCGGACGAAGTGCTGGACCTGCTGGGTGTGGAAAACAACCCGATCCTCGCAACTGCGAAAGAGCTGGAACAGGCGGCGCTTGCCGATCCATATTTTGCCGAGAAGAAACTCTTCCCGAATGTGGACTTCTATTCTGGCATTATCCTTGAGGCGATGGGCTTCCCAACCTCAATGTTCACGCCGATTTTCGCGCTGAGCCGCACTGTTGGCTGGGTCAGCCAGTGGAAAGAGATGATCGCAGATCCACAGAACAAAATCGGTCGCCCTCGCCAGCTGTATCTCGGCGAAACCGAGCGCGACTATACCGATATCGAAGACCGGTAAGTCCAAATCACAACACTCCAAAAGGCCGTGCATCCCGCGCGGCCTTTTTTGTTGAGGCGCTGGCGTAAGTCTGATTGTTTGGGCCTGGGTCCGCAGTTCACCCAGGCGTCGCCAGCCATTACGGCCAAGCTAAACCTGTGAGATATACACAACGGCACTTTCACTTTCGTGCAGTTGGCAAGGGCGACCACCACCTCGGTTCCGAGACGCACGTGTCTGAAGGATGCTGTTATGGCTCAAGACCTTACGCCGCTTTATATTGCGGACCTCTCAACGTTCACCAAAGCCCTGCGCAAGTCGCTGGACGGCGCGCCCATGCCCGGACATGCGCAATTCATGGGGCTCGTGGCGCGTGCTGCGGGGTTCAAGAACACACAACATGTGAAATCCCAGCAACCCGCGCCTGAGGGGCTTAGCAAAGACACGCAACGCGCACTTAGGTTCATGGATGCCTCTGGACGGATGTCAGGCTGGCCACGGCGCACGCAGGTGCAGGCCCTGTGTCTCTGGGCGGTCTGGCGGTTTTTGCCGGCGAAACAGGATCTGACCGAGAAAGAGGTCAATGAGGTTCTGAAAACCCGCGCCACCTTTGGCGATCACGTTCAGATCCGGAGGTCTTTGATTGAAAACGGTTTGATGAAACGGACAATCGACGGCGCGATCTATCGGCGTATTGAACGTAAACCGACTGAGGAAGCTCAGCTGTTTCTACGCGCCCTCATGAAACGCTAAACAAAAAAAGGCCGCCTCAACGGCGGCCTTTTCAAACGGAAACTTTAAAAGTTTCCGACGTCGATTTCTTTCAAAGAAATCGATTCAACGCCCCTCAAAAACCGCCGGACGTTTTTCAAGAAACGCCACAGAACCCTCTTGGAAATCCCGAGACTTGCCGCATTTGCCTTGCAGCTTCGCCTCCAGCGCCAGTTGCTCTTCCAGCGTGTTGTCCCAAGTCGCTCGGAACGCCTGTTTGAGCGCACGATAAGCCCCGCTCGGACCTGCGCCCAAATGCGCAGCCCGCGCTTTCCAATGGGCCTCAAAAGCGTCATCCGCCACGGCTTCCCAGATCAGGCCCCACTCATCCGCCTGTTTCGCAGAGATCTTTTCAGCAAAGAGCGCAGCGCCCATAGCTTTAGCTGAGCCCGCCAGACGCGGCATCATAAAGGTTCCGCCCGCATCAGGCATCAAACCAATCCGTGTGAAAGCCTGCAGGAAGTATCCGCTCTCAGAAGCAATCACCACGTCGCAGATTAGCGCGAGGTTTGCCCCTGCGCCTGCTGCTGGACCGTGAACTGCAGCAATCGTGGGAACTTCGCAATCCACGATCGCGCGCAGCAACGGCGTGTATTCATCCCGCAGCACGCGCTCAAGATCGATGGACGCAACAGATCCCTGCCCGCCCAGATCCTGACCCGCGCAAAAGCCTTTGCCCGCGCCAGTGATCACCAGCGCCCGCGCCCCAAGGCTTTCATGGTTTTGGGAAACGTCGCGCACCGCATGGGTGATCTCGGCCCGCATCTGCCCATTCAAGGCGTTCATCTTGTCAGGCCGGTTGAGCGTAATCAGCGCATAGCCATCCTGAACACTGAACTCGATCTCTTGATATTCCATAAAAAGGCCTTCCCGCTTAACGTTTGGCCTCAAAATAAGAAGAGTTTGGCGGTTGTGAAGAGCAACCGCGCGTCATTCCTTCAAGATTTCATCCAAGCGCTGCTTTTCGTCCGCAGTTAAGGCGCGAAAGCCCGGTGTGCTGGCGCGGCTGCGGCGGCGTACATAGCCAAAACCAAGTCCCAAGGCGATNAAAAGCATCACGGGTCCCGCCATCCACAGAACCAAATTCGCACCATCGGCTCGCGGGTTCAGCAACACATATTCCCCGTAGCGATGAACCACAAAGGCGAGAACTTCGTCATCCGCGTCGCCCTCCATGATCCGCTCTCGCACCAGGAGGCGCAGGTCACGGGCGACTTCGGCGTTGCTTTCATCGATACTTTCGTTGCGGCAGACAAGACAGCGCAATTCTTGCGACAAAGACCGGGCGCGGGCTTCTAGCCCCGGATCGGCCAGAACTTCGTCAGGCTCTACAGCATAGAGCGGTGTGGCAAAGAGCCAGAACAGAAAAATCAAACGTTTCATTCCGCAGGCACCGCCTTGGTCTTGCGCGCGCCAGAAGCTACGCGATAACGACGATCAAACAGGCTCGCCAGACCGCCCAAAGACATCAGGATACACCCAAGCCAGATCCAATTGGTCAAAGGCTTGATATAGCTGCGCACCGTATAGCCTCCGTCGTCCTGAGGATCTCCAAGCACCACATAGATGTCGCGCAGGAAGCGGTAATCAATCGCGGCTTCGGTCGTGGGCATGCGGGCCACTGGATAGATGCGTTTTTCCGGGTGCAGCTCAGCGACCTCATTTCCGTTTCGCGTGACGCGCACGGTGCCTGTCGTCGCCAGATAGTTCGGGCCTTCGAAGTCCCGAACGTCCTCGAGCACCATCTCATATGCCCCGACAGAGAATTGCTCGCCCAATTGCACGACGCGAATGTCTTCAACTTCCCAGGCCGTCAGCCCCGCGATGCCAAACATCGCAATGCCAAGCCCGCCATGGGCAATCGCCTTACCCCAATCGGCCCCCGGCAGATTGCGCAACCGCCGCAACCGCGCTGAACGATCTCCGCGCCCTGTACGCGTCCAAAGGTCAAAGATCGCACCAAAGACCATCCAGCTTGCCAGCAACAACCCGATGGGGCCAAGCAACGTCCGTTCCGTTTGCATGGCCCAAACGAGACCAGCCAATGCGATGGCGAGAACCAAAACAGGCACCAGAGGCCGCGAGATGCCCCCCAACTTGCCGCGTTTCCAAGGCGTCATCGCCCCAATCGGCAAAAGCGCCCCGAGGGCCACCATGAAGGGTGTGAAGGCCATGTTAAAGAATGGAGGCCCGACCGAGAGTTTGCGATCAAAGAACAGCTCAGCCACCAGAGGCCAGATCGTACCGATAAAGACCACGAAACAGGCGACTGCCAAGAGGATATTGTTCACCACGAGCATGCCTTCCCGGCTGACCATGCCAAAGACGCCCTTGGCCTCAAGCACGGCTGCACGGGCCGCGAATAGGGTCAACGCGCCTCCCAAGAAGACCGCCAAAATGATCAGGATAAACACGCCCCGTTCTGGGTCATTGGCGAAGGCATGCACCGAGGTCAGCACACCAGAACGTACAATAAACGTCCCAATCAGGCTGAACCCAAAGGCTAGGATTGCCAAGAGGATCGTCCAAGCTTTCAGGCTCTCGCGTTTCTCGACCACAATGGCCGAATGCAACAGCGCCGCCGCCAAAAGCCAAGGCATAAAGGACGCGTTTTCAACCGGATCCCAGAACCAGAACCCGCCCCAACCCAGCTCGTAATAGGCCCACCAGGACCCAAGCGCGATGCCGATGGTCAGGAAAATCCAAGCGGCCAAAGTCCAAGGCCGAACCCACCGCGCCCAGGCCGCATCGACGCGGCCTTCGATCAAGGCTGCCACGGCAAAAGAAAAGCCCATCGAAAGCCCCACATAGCCCAGATACAAAAACGGCGGATGCAGCGCGAGGCCCACGTCTTGCAACAGTGGATTCAGGTCTTGGCCGTTAAAGGGAACCATCTCCATACGGACAAATGGGTTTGAGGTCAGCAGCATAAACGCGAAAAACGCGACCGCGATTGACGCCTGAACCGCCAAAGCCCGCGCCTTCAGCGTGGGGGGCAGATTGCCGCCAAACCATGCCAGACAGGCACCAAACAGCGTCAGGATCAGAACCCACAACAAGAGCGAGCCCTCGTGGTTCCCCCAAACGCCGGAAATCTTGTAGATCATCGGCTTCAGCGTATGCGAGTTCGCATAGACCAGATGCACCGAGAAATCACTGACCACAAAAGCATAGGTCAGCGCAGCAAAGGCCGCTGCCGTCAGCACGAATTGCACCGTCGCAGCTGTTTCTCCCATGGCCATCCAGCCGCTCCAGCGCTTGTGCGCGCCGATAAGGGGGACGATGGATTGCACCACAGCCGTCACGGCTGCGAGAATCAAAGCGAAGTGGCCGAGTTCTACTATCATGGGCCAGATATAGAACCGGGCGCGGCCCGCGCCAATTCAAATTCCCGACAAGGGCGCAGATGTCGCGCGACCGATTGGCACGTTAACTTTGGGAACGTTTCCACTCGGCAAGGGCTGGATTGATCTCGGGGTCTTGGGTAGGGCTTTCACTCGCAAGGCTTTCGATCTGAGAAATCGCATTCACAACCTGCGCAGATTGAACCAAGCCCTGAGCAATATCACGTTGAAATTGCTGCCCTTTCGCCTGATGCCGCGCACCGAAATAAAAGCTGACCACAACGCCCAGAAGCCACCAAAGTGGCTCAGGCACCAAAGCAACCCCCTGCATCCGCGCCGCAAACCAAAGCGGGTCCACCATAGCTGCGACAAAGAGACCGATGCAGCCCAAGGCCATCAATGGACGTGGCAAACGGTTGATCCCATCCATCACACGGTCAAACCTGCCTCGGTTGCTTTGCCGAAATTCCCCGCCAAACTGCGCCAAGGTCGCGCCCCGCAGATCATGATCCCGCGCGGCGCCCTTCTCGGAGTTCTCACGAAACACCTCGGCGGTCTCGGCCACCACATTGCGGCCGCCGCCAAACACCAGATCCAAGATCCGCCCCACTACGCCCATGTCGCCACCCGACGGTCAAATTCGCGCGGGCTGAGGTGATAGCGCGGCGAGATGAACTCTTCGGCCCGTTTGATCCAACCGCCCTTTTTGCCCGCCTTAGTGCGCGCGAATTTGCGCAGTTTCGGCGTCTCATCCGCAATCCGAAAATAATAGTTCCGCCGCGCGATCCCGTAAGCATCCGCCAGATGATCCGGCACCAGAGCCGCCGCCGCCTCACAGGCCTCAAGCGTCTGCGGACCAATGCCACCATCCACCGACACCGCCTGCCCCATATCATTGAGCAGACGCTGCAGAATGCGAACCGCGTTCCCACCCGCGTTCACATACATGTCAAAAACCGAGGCCTGCAGCGCCGGAGGGAGCTCGTTGATCCGAGGGGCCTCAAAATAGTCGCGTACAAGGATCTCGACCGCCTGCGCCTGAGTCAGAGCCTTGACGTCGTGGGTCGTGACCTGCCCGTCTCCGTCCAGATCCATCCCAAGACGCCGCATCGTGCCGATGGTCACGCCGTATTTCGTGGCACCACCCGGGTCATCGGGGTCATTCACATAGCCGCCCTCGCGACCCACGATTTCTTTGGCAATTTGTCTGACGTCCATGGGCACCTCGCATCCTTATCTGCAAGGAGCCTGCGCTTCAGACCCTAATCCGGCTTAAGCCTTCCGCGCGCCAACTGCGCAACGGGCTTAGCTGTCTTCGCCTTTGTAAACGCCCTGTTCCTTGAGGGCATCGACGACCTCTTTGGGCATATAGGTCTCGTCGTGTTTCGCAAAGATTTCAGAGGCTTGAAAGACGCCATCAATGTAGCGTCCCTGCCCGACCATACCTTGATTTTCGGCAAAAAGATCCGGCAGAACGCCCGCAAAACTCACAGGCACCGAAGCCCCGCCATCGGTGACGGAAAAGGTGACCTTATCGCCCTGACCGCGCACAAGCGTGCCTTCTTCGACCAGCCCGCCAATGCGGAAGACTTCATTGGGCGCAGGCGGTTCCTCGACCACCTGACTGGGCGAGCGGAAAAAGTTAATCCCGTCCCGCATCGCGTAGCCAATCAGGCCCGCTGAGACCACCAAAGCCACCATGGCGGCGATGATGATCTGAATGCGTCTCTGTTTCTTGAGGCCCTTCATACGGCCCTCCTGCGCTGGTTTACGGGAAGCACGGCGCGAGCATCAGCCCGGCGGCCTCCGCCTCTCCTAGCATAAGATTGGCGTTCTGAACCGCTTGTCCAGAGGAGCCCTTGGTCAAATTGTCGAGTGCGGCAACAAGTATCACCCGCCCGTCGATCCGATCCTTGGTCACGCCGATATGGCAAAAGTTCGATCCGCGCACGTGGTGGGTCGATGGGGTCTCGCCAAAGGGCAGCACTTCGATGAAGGGCTCGTCTTTGTAGGCTGCGACCATCGTGTCATAGACCGCCTGCGCATCGCCCTGCACATAGCCCGTCGCGAGAATACCCCGGTTGACGGGCAGCAGATGCGGCGTGAACTGGATTTTCACCGGCCGACCTGCAATGGCGCTGAATTCCTGATCAAACTCGCCCAGATGCCGGTGCGTGCCACCGACCGCATAGGCGTTGTACCCCTCAGAAAGTTCCGCGTGCAGCAGGTTCTCTTTCAAAGACCGCCCCGCGCCGGACACTGCGCACTTCAGGTCAAGAATGATCTGGTCCAGATCAATCACACCCGCCGCAATCAATGGCCGCAACAGGAACTGACCTGTGGCCGCGTTACAGCCAGTTCCAGCAACCAGCCGCGCGTTCTTGATCTCTTCCCGATAGAACTCGGTCAGACCATAGACTGCCTCGCCCTGCAGCTCGACCGCATCATGCTG
>JABSOU010000052.1 GCA_013215215.1 Cognatishimia sp.
GATGAGGACGGCAATGCAGTTGTGGAATTCGCCCTGCTGGCCCCGATCTTTATCTTCTTCATGATGGCAGCGGTCGAAGTAGGCCTGATGTCGATCCGAAATACGATGCTGGAACGCGGTCTGGATCAAACCGTCCGCTGGATCCGCCTGAACACAGGTGCCGCGCCGACCCATGCTGACCTTAAGGAAATGATTTGCGCAGAAGAGATCGTGCCTGATTGCATGGAGAACTTGCAGCTGGAAATGGTGCGCCGCGACATTCGTAACTGGCAGGACCTGCCCGCCGATGTGGCCTGCACCGATCGCTCGCTTGACGTGCAACCCATGGCCAATCTGAGCTTTGGCATGGACAATGAACTCATGATCCTGCGGGCCTGCGCGAAATACGAACCCATTTTCCCAAGCACATGGTTCACGAATGAACTCACCTTGGATGAATCGGGTGATGCACGGCTGATTGCCATGACCGCCTTTGTGCAGGAGCCTCGGTAATGCTGAAAAATAAACTCCTGACTGCGCTCAAAACCTTCCGCGATGACACCAAAGGGGTCATTTCCGTCGAGATGGTCATGATAATGCCGCTTCTGCTGTGGTCCTTTGCAGCGGTTGCGACGTTCTTTGACGCCTACCGTACGCGGTCGATGGCCGAAAAAGCCGCCTTTACGATCAGCGACATGCTGTCACGGGAAACCAACGCGGTGACCGCGCAATATATCACCAACACGCGCACCCTGTTTGACGAGCTTGCAAATTCTCAAACCGCCAGCTCGCTGCGCGTCAGCGTGATCAGCTGGAACTCTGAGCAGGAATCTTATGAGATCGACTGGTCTGAGGCTCGTGGAGAGCGGCTAAATGTTCTGGAAAACACAGATATGGACGCGCTCGAGGCCAGTCTGCCGGTTATGGCGGAAAGCGATGTCTTGATCCTGGTGGAAACGCTGAACGACTACACACCACGTTTGAACGTGGGCATCGGCGAAGTTTCGATTGATACCTTTGTGTTCACGCGCCCGCGCTACGGTCCGCAACTGGCATTCGAGAGTTAATCCTCGCTGACGCCACGCTCAACCAGCAAGGCTTCGATGATCTGCGCCATCGCTTTGGTCTGATGCCCAGGGGCCACGCCCCCGACCCCGACACGGCGTCCCAGACGCCACCAAAGCCCCGGCGCCCAGCGCGCGGTTTCGGCCTTTGAGTGGGCAATCAGCATGAAGCCGTTGGACGGTTTCAGCGCGAATACTCCGCGTTCCACTTTCTTGATCACATCCAGCGGCATGATCTCTTCGCCGGTGCTGGAGGTCAGCCCCTCTCGGGTCAGAATGATACGGTCCCGCGTGGCGCGGAAGGTGCGGAACGCCATGCCGAGGGACGCAAAGCCAAGGACCACGAGGAAGATCTGCCAGCCAAAGCTCGGCGGCGTGTTCATCGCCACATAGACCAGAATAAAGCCCAAAAGGCCCTGCATCGCCACAGCCAACCAACGGCGCGGCACAGAGGCCCCGACTTCGGCCAAGATTTCGTTGTTCATATGTCCCCCCGCCTCGCGCGTGCTTTAGTAAGGCATCGGATGCGCGCGATGTGCGGCGTCAATATCCTTCATCACCTCAGGGCTCAAGACCAGATCCTTGCCCGCAATGATATGGGCGAGCTGTTCGACATTGGTTGCCCCAAAAATGGCCGACATCATGAAGGGGCGCTGCATACACCACGCGAGCGACATATGCACCAGATCCAGCCCGTGTTTCTGAGCCACCGACATATAGGCCTCCACAGCTACCGGCGCGCGATCTGACACGCGTCCGCCCAAATTGCCATTGATGGCCATGCGAGAGCCCTTAGGAACCGCGCCGTCGCGGTACTTGCCCGTCAAATAGCCTGTCGCCAGCGGCGAAAAGGCCATCAACCCCACGTCCTCATTCACAGAAAGCTCTGCAAGATCAGTGTCATACATGCGGCACATCAGGGAGTATTCGTTCTGAACACTGGCCACACGCGGCAGGCCTTTGTCCTCAGAGACCCGCAACCATTGCGCTGTACCCCAGGCGCTTTCGTTTGACAGTCCAAAGGCGCGGATACGGCCTTTGTCGACTTCGCGCTGCAAAGCCTCAAGCGCGTCTTCCATATGCGCCAGCGTCTCGGCCTTGTTCTGGCTTGAGGGATCATAGGTCCAATTCTGGCGGAACATATAACTGCCGCGATTGGGCCAATGGAATTGATAGAGGTCGATGTGATCTGTTTTCAGACGCTTCAGAGAGCCGTCGATGGCTTCGGAGATCGTTTGCGACGAGATCGGCGCACCGTCGCGCCAGATCTTGAGACCCGCGCCCGAGTGTTTGGTTGCCAGCACCACCTCATTGCGGCGGCCGGTTTTCTCAAACCAATCGCCAAGGAATTCCTCAGAACGCCCTGTGTGCTCGGCGGCAATTGGATTGACCGGATACATCTCGGCGGTGTCCCAGAAATCGATCCCGGCCTCCAGCGCCATATCCATCTGCTGGAAGGCGTCATCCTTGGGCGTCTGCGTGCCAAAGGTCATGGTCCCAAGGCTGAGAGCCGAGACCGTGATATCTGTTTGTCCAAGTGGATTGCGTTTCATGTCCCTGCCCCTTTCGGTGTTGCTTGTGACATAGCTATGGCTTTGCAGCCTATACGCAACCGCTTGGCCGCAAGTTTTCGCGCAAAGCTTGGNTTGGTGCAAAATCACATTGAGAACAAAATAAGAACATTATAGTTTTTGAGCATGTCGACTCATCCCCTCAAACGCGGCCGCGAACGCCCTGCCCCGGAACTGACCCTAGCGCCGGATATCGCCCTCAGGCTCGGGCGACTGCACGAGGCTTGTGGATCTGCGCGGCGGTCCCTGGCGCTTTGGGTGGCCAGCCGGATGCAGGGGCCGGTGTTCTGGATCTCTCCGCCTTGGACGGTAGAGCAGCTTTATCCGCAGGGGATCAAACACCTGCTGCATCCGGGGCGTGTGACCTTTCTGTCGCCCACACGGGCGGAGGATGTGCTCTGGACCTTGGAAGAGGTGCTGCGCAGTGGCGAGGTCCCTCTTGCGATTGGGGATCTGCCGGGCATTCCCGCGCTGACGCCCGTGCGCCGCTTGCATCTGGCCGCCGAGCAAGGCGGCGCGGCGGCGGGACGCATGCCTTTGGGGCTGATCCTGACGCCCGGGGATGGCGGGGCTGCGGGTGTCGAAAGCCGCTGGCAGATGGAGCCGCGCCACACGCGGGGTTTGAACAACTGGGATCTGAAACGGCTGCGCGCGCGGACCGCACCGGTTAAGGACTGGCCCGTGACGATGGACGGGCGTGGATTTGCGCTGGCGGGGCGTAAGAAAACCGCGGCTGAAGCAACAAAGGTGAAAAACGACCTCGAGAAGGTCGAATAAACACAAGCGAGGGTTGTTTCAAAGGCGTCTATCCTGAAGATGTTATGCGCCTCTTCATTTCCTTCTCCGCTCTCTTCCTATCTGTCATCCTGCTGCAACTCTCAAACGGCGGCGTCGGCCCGCTGGACGCGCTCAGCGGCATCGCACTGGGGTTCTCCACCGCAGAAATCGGCTTCTTAGGCTCGGCGCACTACCTAGGTTTCTTTATCGGCTGCTGGTGGGCCCCTCGTCTGATGGGAGACGTCGGCCACTCACGCGCCTTCGCAGTCTTTACGGCCATCGGCGCAATCGGCCTTTTGATGCACTTCCTGATCATCGATCCCATCGCCTGGTCGATTATGCGGATCGCCGCGGGGTTCTGTATCGCAGGCAGCTATACGGTGATTGAAGCCTGGTTACATGCCAAGCTGACCAACGACATCCGCGGCCGTGCGATGGGCACCTATCGCGTTGTCGATATGGGTGCATCCCTAGCAGCACAAATGGTGATTTCTGTTTTAGAACCAGCTTCTTATGTCTCCTACAACATCCTCGCTCTGATCTGTTGTGCGGCGATCATTCCGCTGACATTGACCAAAGCCAGCCAACCCTCAATGCCCGAGACCCCTCGCCTGAGGCCGCAACTGGCGCTGATCAGCTCCCCCCTCGCGGTGGCGGGCGTGATCGTTGCTGGCATCACCTCGGCCAGCTTTCGCATGGTCGGGCCGGTCTATGGCCAAGAGATCGGGCTATCGCAGGCCCAAATCGGTTGGTTCCTAGCGTCCTTTGTCGCCGGAGGCGCGCTGGCGCAATTGCCTATGGGCTGGCTTGCGGACAAATACGACCGCCGCTGGGTTCTGATCTGGATTTCGGCAGGGTCTATCGTGGCCTGCGCCGCAACCGCGACCCTCGGAGGGCCACCGACAATGACACTGATCCTCGGAGCCTTTGCTGGCTTTGTCACCTTTCCCGTCTTTTCCATCGCCTCAGCACACGCCAATGATTTTGCCAACGACGATCAACGCGTGGAATTGGCCGCAAGCCTCATGTTTTTCTTTGCCGTCGGTGCGATTGCTGCGCCCTATGTGGCGTCCACATTGATCGCAGGCTTTGGCCCCTCTGCCCTCTTTGTCCTGATCTCAGTCGGTCATGGATTTCTGGTGGCTTTCGGCCTCTGGCGGATGCGCTCTCGTCCCACCGAAGAAGACCGCACTCGCTACATCTGGGCGCCGCGAACGTCTTTCATCATCGGTCGCCTCACAGGACGGACACAGCGCCGAGAAGACCGCGAGGGATGAGGGGCGCTGCCCCCTTGGCCTGACAGCCAATTCCACTGGAGTATTTTCGGCAAGATGAAAGCCAATGCACACTCTGGAACTGGCTGCGGCTTTGCGTTAGGGAGTTCGCGAACGAACGAAGGATAGCTCTATGGCGCGCCACCTCATCACCTCTGCCATTCCTTACATCAACGGCATCAAGCACCTGGGCAATCTGGTCGGCAGCCAGCTGCCGGCGGATCTGTTTGCGCGGTATCAACGCGCGCGCGGGCATGAGGTTCTGTTTCTTTGCGCGACGGATGAGCATGGCACGCCTGCGGAATTGGCAGCGGCCAAAGCAGGCAAGGATGTGGCGGAATACTGCGCTGAAATGCATGAGGTTCAGGCCAAGATCGCCGAAGGCTTCCGTCTGTCTTTTGATCACTTTGGGCGATCCTCATCGTCTCAGAACCAGAAGCTCACCCAGCATTTTGCGCGGCAACTGGCGGACAACGGCTTGATCCGTGAGGTTTCGGAAACCCAGATCTATTCCAATGCGGACGGACGCTTCCTGCCGGATCGCTATATCGAAGGCACCTGCCCGAATTGTGGCTTTGAATCTGCGCGAGGCGACCAATGTGACAATTGCACCAAGCAGTTGGATCCGACCGATCTGATCAACCCCTATTCCACGATTTCTGGCTCTACGGATCTGGAAGAGCGCGAGACCAAGCATCTTTATCTACGCCAATCTGAAATGCGCGAAAAGCTGGGCGAATGGATCAACAGTAAGCATGACTGGCCGGTTCTGACCACATCGATTGCGAAGAAATGGCTGAATGATGGTGACGGGCTGCAAGATCGCGGCATCACGCGGGATCTAGACTGGGGTGTGCCCGTCAAAAAGGGTGACGAAGACTGGCCGGGCATGGAGGGCAAGGTCTTCTATGTTTGGTTCGATGCGCCGGTGGAATATATCGCCTGCGCCCAAGAATGGGTCGATGCGGGCAAAGGCGAGGACTGGGCGCGCTGGTGGCGCACGGACAAGGGCGCGGACGACGTGACCTACACGCAGTTCATGGGCAAGGATAATGTACCCTTCCACACCCTTTCCTTCCCCGTCACGATCTTTGGCTCGGGCGAGCCTTGGAAGCTCGTGGATTACATCAAATCTTTCAACTACTTGAACTATGACGGCGGCCAATTCAGCACATCGCGCGGACGCGGTGTGTTTATGGATCAGGCGCTGGAAATCCTACCTGCCGATTACTGGCGTTGGTGGCTCTTGAGCCATGCGCCGGAAAGCAGCGACAGTGAGTTTACTTGGGAGAATTTCCAGAGCTCAGTCAACAAAGACCTTGCTGATGTGCTTGGCAACTTTGTCAGCCGTGTCACCAAATTCTGCCGCTCCAAATTTAGCGAGGCGGTGCCCAAAGGCGGCGACTATGGCCCCGAAGAACTGGCGCTCATCGAAGATATCACCGCCCGTGTGGCGGCCTATCAGGCCCATATGGACGCGATGGAAGTGCGCAAATCCGCCCAAGAACTGCGGGCGATTTGGGTGGCGGGCAATGAATACCTGCAGACGGTCGCGCCATGGTCGACGTTCAAAGAAGACCCCGCAAAGGCGGCAGTTCAGATCCGTCTGGCTCTTAACCTGATCCCACTCTACGCGGTACTGTCCGCGCCGTTTATTCCCGATGCTTCTGCCTCTTTGCTTGAGAGCATGTACGCCGAGGGCACTGAGTGGCCGAGCGATGTGCCAGCGGCTCTATCCGCTCTTCAGGCGGGCCATGCATTCACGGTGCCAGACGTCACATTCCGCAAGATCACCGACGACGAGCGCGATGAGTGGCAAGAGAAGTTCGCAGGCACGCGGGACTGACAAACCCCTCACAAGAAACAAAAAAGCAGGCCCAGCGGCCTGCTTTTTCTTTGGTACCCTCGGCCGGACTCGAACCGGCACGGCCTATACGGCCTAGAGATTTTAAGTCTCCTGTGTCTACCATTCCACCACGAGGGCGCAGATTGGTGAGGCCGGACAATAGCGGCACGTGACTGGGTGTAAAGGGGGATTTATGCCCTAGAGGTCTTCGCCCGGCTTGGGGGGAGGAGCACGTAAGAGATGGCGTTCTTTGACCCAGGGGTTCAGCTCGACCGCGGCGGCCAAAGCGTCCTGTGCTTCGGCCTCTTGACCCAAGGCCAGAAAGGTCAGCCCCTGCCCTGTCAGAACTCCAACATGACGTGGGTTTAGGGACCGGGCTTGGGCGAGATCATCGCGCGCGGCTGGGAAATCCTGGCGCAGAAAATGAACGAATGCACGCTGGTTCCAGCCCTCGGCATAGGCAGGGCAATAGGCCACCAATTGATCCAGAGCCTCGATCGCGCCAAGAAAATCAAAGCCCGCGCGTTTCTCCATCCCGCGATCCAGCAAGGCCTGCGCCTTGGCATCCGGTGCCTCGGTCCAAAGCTGCCACATCTGTTGCGAGAAATCTTCAGCCTGCCGTTCATTTGGCGCCATGCGCACGCCTTCAAACAGCGCCTCAAGCTGATCACTGTGATCATGAGCCGTGGGGCACGCCTGCGCCATGATCGGCGCGGCGAGAACTATGCTGATAAGCAAGGCGCGCATGCCCTAAGGATGGCGCAAACGTCGCGCCGATCAAGTCACATTCCCGAGACCGATTTCTTTCACCGCTTCCATCGCGACAAAAGTCGAGGTGCTGGCCACATGCGGCAAAGCCGAGATTTTTTCCCCCAGCACACGCCGATAGGCCTCCATATCGCTGGTGCGCACTTTCAAGAGATAGTCAAAATTGCTTGCGATCATATGGGCTTGCTCGATTTCAGGCACTTGAGACACCGCCGTGTTAAACGCCTGTAGTGCGGCTTCGCGCGTGTCAGAGAGTTTAACCTCGACGAAAGCGACATGGTTAAGCCTTAGCTGAATGGGATCCAGCATTGCGCGATAGCCGATGATAACCCCATCCGCCTCCAGCCTGCGCACACGCGCCTGTGTCGGGCTTTTGCTAAGCCCGATCCGTTGAGCCAGTTCTGTGATAGAGATACGCCCATCATACCCCAGAATTCGAA
This sequence comes from Cognatishimia sp., assembly GCA_013215215.1. GTDB lineage: Bacteria > Pseudomonadota > Alphaproteobacteria > Rhodobacterales > Rhodobacteraceae > Cognatishimia. The sequence continues at coordinate 7,720 of JABSOU010000052.1, forward strand.
GGATCTTATGGTCGAAACCGTCCAAATCCAACTTATCGTTTTGCATCTTACATTTCCACTTTTTAAGGCACATTGACCTCCATAAAGAANTACTTCGGGAAAATCGACCNAAAAATAAGGAGTACCATAGGCTATTCACTCAGGAGACCTTCCATGACCGATTCCCGCCGTGCGATCGACACTGAAACCTACGCGCCCGAAGCTGAGGTTTTGGCGCATCTGATAGAGCAAGCCAACCTTGACGAGGCCGCGCGCACCGCGATTGGCGCCAAGGCAGAGGATCTGGTGCGCCAGATCCGTGGGAATTCAAAACCGGGTTTGATGGAAGTCTTTCTGGCGGAATACGGCCTGTCGACTGACGAAGGCGTTGCGCTGATGTGTCTGGCCGAAGCGTTGCTGCGTGTGCCGGATGCCGAAACCATCGACGCCTTGATCGAAGACAAAATCGCACCGTCTGATTGGGGCAAACACCTTGGACAGTCCACCTCGTCTCTGGTGAACGCGTCCACATGGGCCCTGATGTTGACAGGCAAGGTTCTGGACGACGGTGAAAGCGGCGTCATCAGCGCCTTGCGTGGCGCGATCAAGCGTTTGGGCGAGCCTGTGATCCGTACCGCTGTTGGCCGCGCCATGAAGGAAATGGGCCGTCAGTTCGTTCTGGGTGAAACCATCGAGGCCGCGATGAAACGCGCTCAGGACATGGAAGCGCAGGGCTATTCTTATTCCTACGACATGCTGGGCGAAGCCGCGAAAACCGACGCCGACGCGATGCGCTATCACCTCGCCTATTCCCGCGCGATCTCAGCGATTGCGGCGGGCTGCACCAATGACGACATCCGCGACAATCCGGGCATCTCGGTGAAGCTCTCGGCCCTGCATCCCCGCTATGAGGTCGCGCAAAAGGCCCGCGTCATGGACGAGCTGGTGCCACGCCTGCACGGCCTTGCGCTCTTGGCGAAATCCGCGGGCATGGGGTTTAATATCGACGCCGAAGAGGCCGACCGCCTGTCTCTTTCTATGGATGTGATCGAAGCGGTTCTCGCCGATCCGGCGCTCAAGGACTGGGACGGCTTTGGGGTCGTTGTTCAGGCCTATGGCAAGCGCGCCGCTTATACGCTGGATTACCTCTATGAACTCGCGACCCGCCTAGACCGCAAGATCATGGTGCGTCTGGTGAAAGGTGCCTATTGGGATACCGAAATCAAGAACGCGCAGGTCATGGGGCTGGACGGTTTCCCGGTGTTCACAGCCAAAGCGGCAACAGATGTCAGCTATATCGCGAATGCGCGCAAACTCTTGGGCATGACCGACCGGATCTATCCGCAGTTCGCGACCCACAACGCACACACTGTCGCGGCTGTTCTGGGTATGGCCGAAGATTTCGACACTTTCGAATTCCAGCGCCTTCACGGCATGGGTGACGCCCTGCATGATGTTGTTCTGAAGGAAAATAAAACCCGCTGCCGGATTTACGCCCCTGTGGGCGCGCACCGTGACCTCTTGGCCTATCTCGTGCGCCGACTGCTGGAAAACGGCGCGAACAGTTCCTTTGTGAACCAGATCGTGAACGAAGAGGTCCCACCATCTGTCGTTGCTCGCGATCCGTTTGAGGCCATCAAGGACGAGCAGGTCAAACTACCGACCGGAGACGAACTCTTCGCGCCAGAACGCCCGAACTCCAAAGGCATGGATATGCGGGATATTCCGACGCTCGAGCGCCTCGAAGAAACCCGCGCGCCCTTCCGCAAGACCACTTGGGCGGCAAGCCCTCTGATCGCTGGCGAAGCACAGCCAAAAGAGGCGCAGCCCGTGGAAAACCCCTATCAGCCAGCGGACTCAGCAGGCACAGTTGCCCACGCCAGTGACGCCGATATCCAGAGCGCGCTGGCAGCTGCAAAACCATGGAACGCTGACGCAGAAACCCGTGGTGCTGTTCTGGCAAAGGCCGCAGACCTCTATGAAGCCAACGTCGGCACTTTCTTTGCCCTTCTAGCGCGTGAAGCCGGCAAAACCCCGCTCGACCAAATCGCAGAACTGCGCGAAGCGGTGGATTTCCTGCGCTACTACGGCGCCAATGCACCAAGCACGCCTCCCGCTGGCACATTCACCTGTATCAGCCCGTGGAACTTCCCTCTGGCGATCTTCACAGGCCAAATCGCTGCGGCTTTGGCGGCAGGTAACGCTGTACTGGCCAAGCCCGCAGACCAGACGCCTCTGATCGCCTATGAAGCCGTCAAACTGCTGCATGAGGCAGGTGTCCCACGCGAAGCTCTGCAACTTCTGCCAGGTTCCGGTGCCCAAGTGGGCGCGGCTCTGACGTCGGACCCTCGTGTCGACGGTGTGTGCTTCACTGGCTCCACAGCGACAGCGAAACGCATCCGCAGCACCATGGCCGACAATCTCGCCCCAGGCGCTCCTCTGATCGCGGAAACCGGCGGTCTGAACGCAATGATCGTGGACTCCACCGCCCTGCCCGAACAGGCCGTGACAGCCATCGTGGAAAGCGCCTTCCAATCCGCGGGCCAACGCTGCTCCGCCCTGCGCTGCCTCTACGTGCAAGAGGACATCGCCGAAGACCTGCTGCATATGCTCAAAGGTGCGGCAAAAGAGCTCAAGATGGGCGATCCTTGGGAATATTCCACCGATGTCGGCCCGCTGATTGATGCGACCGCTCAGGCGCGGTTCAACGACCACATCGCCGCCGCGCGCGCCGAGGGCCGCGTTATGTTTGAACTGGACACACCAAACACCGGCAACTTCCTGGCCCCAACCATGATCAGCGTCAGCGGCATCGAAGACCTCAAAGAAGAGATCTTTGGCCCTGTACTGCATGTGGCGACCTTCAAAGCCAACGAGCTGGACAAAATTATCGCGGCGATCAACGCGACCGGATATGGGCTGACCTTCGGCTTGCAAACCCGGATCGATGACCGCGTGCAGCATGTGTCTGAGTCCATCCACGCGGGCAACATCTATGTAAACCGCAACCAGATCGGCGCGATCGTGGGCAGCCAACCCTTTGGCGGCGAAGGCCTGTCCGGCACTGGCCCAAAGGCAGGCGGCCCGCAGTACCTCTCGCGCTTTGCCAAACGGGAGACCCCGGCCGTTGACACCACATGGCCCGACGCAGCCGAGGCCACGAAAGTGGCCCAAGCGATTGCCGACTGCCCAGCGGGAGCGCCTTCTGTGACGACCTCTCTGCCCGGTCCAACCGGTGAATCCAACCGTCTGGCGCATTTCGCGCGGGATCCGTTCCTTTGCATGGGGCCCGGTCAATCGACTGCCGAAGCACAGCGCGATGCGGTTATCGCCGCCGGTGGTCGTGCGGTGGTTGTTGACCGGATGGTTGACCCGCAACAGCTCGCACATCTTGAGGGCATCGCGGGCGCAATCTGGTGGGGCGACGCGGCTCAGGCCCGCGCCTATGATCAGGCGCTGGCGTCTCGCGATGGCGCGATCCTGCCTTTGCTAACCGGCCAACCAGATGCAGGCTATGTGCGCGGCGAGCGTCATGTCTGTGTCGACACAACAGCCGCCGGCGGCAACGCAGCGCTTTTGGGTGGGGTCTCCTAAGCCCCACTTGACCTGAGGCATCCAAGTGGTCACCTATCAGACATGTTTCCGATACGTGACCACAACCCCTCGGGGCGCACGCCCTATGTGACCTACGCCCTGATCGCGATTAATATCGTGGTGTTTCTTTACAGTTTCGGCCTCGATGGGCGCGGGCTGAACCAGTTTTATTCCGACTACGCTATGTTCCCCGCAAGGATCAGCCAGGGGCAGGATCTGCAGGGGCTGTTCACCTCGATGTTCCTGCATGGTGGCTTTATGCATCTGGCGGGCAATATGTTGTTCCTCTGGATTTTCGGAGACAATCTAGAGGATGACATGGGCCACGTACCCTTCACGCTATTTTACCTCGCAGGCGGCATTGGCGCTGGCCTCGCGCAGGTGATTTCTGAGCCCATGGGCACGATCCCCACGGTCGGGGCCTCTGGAGCAATTGCCGCCGTGATGGGAGGCTACCTCTTGCTTTATCCGCGCGCGAAAGTAGATATCCTCCTGATCCTGATCATCTTTTTCAGGATTTTCACGATCCCCGCCTGGGTCATGCTGGGCCTGTGGTTTGCGCTGCAACTCGTGAATGGCGTCAATGTCGACCCCGAAACCGGAGGCGTCGCCTATTGGGCCCATGCAGGTGGTTTTGTGATCGGCTTCGCCATGGCGCTGCCGCTCTGGCGGCGCAAAGGCGGCACGGAATATTGGAGCAAAACCGAAGGGCACCCGCCCCATCCCGAGGCCAAATACCGCCTGAGCCGCAGCAATGTGCCCACTGTAGGTCGCAACAAAAGCAATGTGCCACGTATAGGGCGACGTCGATGAGCCATAAACTCACATGCCATTGTNGCGCCGTTGAATTGCGCGTCACATTAAAGGACGGACTGAAAACTGCGGGGCGCTGCGACTGTTCCTTTTGCCGCCGCCGAGGTGCGATTGCTGTGACCGTGCCACTGGACGGGCTCACCATCGTGAAAGGCGCAGAAAACCTCACGCGCTACACATGGGGCACGCATACCGCGAAGCATTATTTCTGCAAAACGTGTGGGATTTACACTCACCACCAAAGGCGCCTGAACCCGAATGAATACGGCGTGAATATGGGCGGCCTAGAGGGGGTAAACCCAAGCGAATTCAGCGATATTCCCTGGCATGATGGCGTGAACCACCCCAGCGACCAATAGCGCTTAGCTGTTGCGAATGACCTTCGCGAATTGATCAAAGATCGGCTCATTCGCCGCCAGAACTGTGCCGCTTTCCAGCACGGAATCCTCTTTGTCCATTGCCTCAACGAAACCACCGGCCTCTTTGACGATCAACATGCCAGCCGCCAGATCCCACGCGTTCAGGCCACGCTCCCAATAGCCCTCATAGCGGCCCGCCGCCACATAGGCCAAATCCAGAGCCGCAGATCCCCAGCGACGCACGCCGGCACAAGCCGGCATGATCCGCGCGAGGTCTTGTAAAGTGGTTGGCAGTTCAGGGCGGCCCGCGAATGGAATACCCGTCGCAAACACGCTTTCGATCATCCGGTGACGGCTAGAAACCCGCAAACGCTTGCTGTCATTCAGCCAGGCGCCTTCACCGCGTTCTGCGTAGAACATCTCGTCCTTGGCCGGATCATAGACCACACCCGCAACGATCTCGCCTTTGTGCTCCAGCGCAATGGAAATCGCCCAATGCGGCATGCCGTGCAAAAAGTTCGTCGTGCCATCCAAAGGATCCACGATCCAGCGACGGGTCGGATCCTTACCGTCCTGGCCGCCGCCCTCTTCGCCCAGCCAGCCATAAGTCGGACGTGCGCCCAGCAGCTCTTCTTTCAGAACCGCCTCAGCCTGCACATCCGCGCGGCTGACAAAATCACCAGCGGATTTCGCCGAGACCTGCAGGTTCTCAACCTCGCCAAAGTCCTTAACCAGACCGCGGGCCGCCTTACGTGCGGCTTTCATCATGATGTTGAGATTTGCGCTGCCAGCCATGGCTCGGCTCCTTTGATATCAGAGCGCGCGTATACGCCGCAAAAGCCGCTTTGCCAAGGGTGAAACCGGGGGTTTGGGGCGTAATCTATGCCTCTTGCAGACGCCGCGCCTCTTGGCCCGCCAGGCGGATCAAATCGGTCATAAAGGGTTTCTCAAGATCTGGTGTGCGGACAGCGGCATAAAGCCCGCGCGTGACGCCCTGTTCGGTTAGCGGGCGCGTCACATAATCCGAGTTGTATTTCACCTCGCGCACCACCCAATCCGGAAGCACCGCGACGCCGCGATTTGACGCCACAAGCAAGAGGATCACGGCGGTCAGCTCGGCTTGCCGCACGCGATCCGGCTCGACCTTAGCAGGCATCAACAGCTGGCTGAAAACATCAAGGCGGCTGCGTTCCACAGGGTATGTGATCAAGGTTTCACCACGGAAATCCTCGGCCTCGACCCAGTCTTTCTGTGCCAGTGGGTGGCCAGAAGAGGCCACAAAAACCGGATTGTAATCAAAGAGATGCTTGAACTCGACTCCCGGCAGGTTTTCCGGATCAGAGGAGACCACAAGATCCACGTCTTCTTTTTGCAGCGCAGGCATTGCATCAAAAGCAAGCCCCGGGCGGATATCCACATCCACATCAGGCCAGCTCTTGCGGAAGGTCTCAAGCACTGGAAAGAGCCACTCAAAACAGGCGTGACATTCAATTGCGATATGCAAGCGGCCAGATTTGCCGTCGCGCAACCCCATGAACTCTTCTTCAAGCGCCTCAACCTCGGGCAAAACCTGCTGCGCGAGGCGCAACAGGCGCTGACCCGCCACCGAGAGTTTCATCGGTTTTGAGCGACGCACAAAGAGCTCGATCCCCGCCTGCTCTTCTAAACCTTTGATCTGATGGGACAAAGCAGATTGGGTGATGTTCAACTGATCCGCCGCACGAGCCAATCCTCCGCATTCGTGGATCGCCTTCACCGTGCGAAGGTGGCGGAATTCAATGTGCATCTTCATGCTGAACTCATGTTCTTGTTGAGAATTATGAAGTTTCCTCACAATGCTGCACATGCAACAAGGGGTCAACGCAAAAATGGACCGAGACGATGACCACGCCTGATATTTCTTTTGAATTCTTTCCTCCCCGCAATCTGGAGGCGTCTTTCCGGCTATGGGACACGGTTCAGGCACTGGCGCCTCTGGCACCTCGCTTCGTCTCGGTCACCTACGGCGCAGGCGGCACGACCCGTGATCTAACGCGCGAAGCGGTTGAAACCATTCACAATCACAGCGGCCTCAAAGTCGCAGCGCATCTGACCTGCGTGGACGCCACCCGAGAAGAGACCATCGGGATCGCGCAGGACTTCGCGAAAGCGGGTGTCAGCGACATCGTCGCCCTGCGCGGCGACCCGCCAAAAGGCAGCGCAGGGTTCACACCGCATCCCGAAGGCTTTGCCAATAGCGTCGAGTTGATCAGCGCCTTGGCTGACACAGGCGATTTCAACATCCGCGTAGGCGCCTACCCCGAGATCCACCCGGAAGCGGCTGATCAGCAAGCCAATATTGACTGGCTCAAGGCCAAGATAGACGCGGGCGCATCCGAGGCTCTGACGCAGTTCTTCTTTGAACCAGACACCTTCCTGCGGTTCCGCGATGCTTGCTTAATGGCCGGTATCGATGCGCCAATTACGCCAGGCATTCTGCCGATTGAGAACTGGAAAGGCGTGCGCAACTTTGCACTGCGCTGTGGCACCTCGATCCCCGCGTGGCTGGATGACGCTTTTGAAAAAGCGATCCGCGATGGTCGCGAAGATCTTTTGGCAACTGCCCTTTGCACCGAGATCTGCTCTGCCCTGATCGACGAAGGCGTGGACAAGCTGCATTTCTACACGCTCAACACACCAGAGCTGACCCGCGATATCTGCCACGCCATTGGCGTCACCCCCGAAGTGAAACTTCAGAACGTAGCGTAATTCAAACTGGGCATTGAATTCGCTGCTGTTTGGCCGCCTCCTACTCCCTGTGAGGAGGCGGCCATGTCACAACGCAGAATAGCAAATTCCATCGACGAACTCCCAACCTTCCAAGACATGCTGTCCATGTCGGGGCTGGAGTTCATGCAAGGCGTCCGAGACGGAACCCTCGCGGGACCTCCGATTGGGCGCACGCTGAATTTCCATGTGGCTGAAGTGGAAAAGGGGCGCGTTGTCTTTAACGGACGGCCGCAATTTGAGGCCACCAATCCCCTCAGGACCGTCCATGGTGGTTGGTACGGCACCATTTTAGACAGCTGCATGGCCTGTGCCTTTATGACGACGCTGGATAAAGGCAGTTACTATACGACGCTGGAATTTAAGGTGAATATCGTCAAACCGATCCCCTTAGACACGGAAGTGCTGGCCATCGGAACGGTGCAACATGCAGGCCGCAGCACCGGCGTCGCGCAGGGTGAAATCCGTGGAGTTGCAGACGACCGTCTTTATGCGACCGGCTCAACCACCTGCATTGTTATGAAAACCTAAACGCTGCACCCAAAGTTTGGGTGTGATCTGCCATCTGGTTTTTACCTTTTCAGGCACCGATTCATGGATCCGCTCAGATGCATCTCGTCCGACAACCCGCTTCTTGCGCGCCAAGAACATCTTGCCCCAGCCGCGCCAGGTCCCAATCGAAGGCGCTGTCACATCCTGAGGAAAGCGCGTCTTCCAATCCTGTGGCATCTCGAGCCCACAGCCTTCCGCTTTCTCGAGCATCCAGACCAAAGGGATATTGGACAAAGGCCGCACCTCTTCTTGTCCGTCGATTTGACCGCCCACATCGCCATGAGTGCCTCGGAACCAAACCTGTTCGACACTGCCCTGCCAGCCGTTTTTCGTCGACCACATAACCGGCTGATAGGCCGAACGTCGTTCATTCAGCGCCAATGCGTGAAAGCCATTTTGCACTGAGGCGCCAAGGCGATGGTCGTGAAACTCATGCTGCTTATCCGAGAGCTTCCAGATCAGCGGCAGCCTGACACCCAGCGCTTTCACCGTGTCCCAGACGCCAATCATCTGGATTTCCACCGTGTCATGGCAAAAGGCTTTGGCAAAATCCGCAACCACAGGCGCTTTGGGGTCACATTCATAGTGGCGATAGGCCTGTCGAATATTGCGTTCTGTGGCGTGCTGCGCCTGAAGCAAGCCGATCCGGTCAATCACACCGGCCAAGGACCGCACAGCGAAAGCGCCACGCGAATAACCAAACAGAAAGATCCGATCTCCGGGCCGATAGCGCGATGCCAAGAACCCATAGGCCCGGCGAATCTGGCGATTGATCCCACGCCCCATCATAATGTCCGGCGCATTCTGCCATTTGGTGAATTGCAACCCAGCCTCATAAAACAGGCTGACCCCGCCCTTTTCAGACAAAAGCTGATAGGTGCGGCCTGCGTTGGTTTCCATCCCCTCTTCAAGCGAGGACATGGTGCCATCCAGAATGATCACATGCGTGCGCACCCCACGGATGGGGCCTGCGGTTTCCTGAGACCTATGCCCACCACGGAGCCAATCTCGGATTTTGGATGTAAAGCGAAAGAACTTCATACCCGCGCTGCACTGCTCTTCTTTTGGTTCAATTACACTACCAGAATATGGTTAATTTTTGACCTGCATAGGGAAATCCCCTNGCGCGGGATCAGCTTCGCGTGACTGCTTTGAAATCCCCCACCCCCCAGAATCAAAAACGGCGGCACTAGGGAGNAGGAGTGTGCCGCCGTTCTTGGTTACCTAGGCCATAGGGAGGAGAAGAGGCCTTCGGTATCTCGGTGGGCGCTTGGCCCGGAATTGGTCCGGCGGCTCCAGGGAGGAGGAGGGAGCCGCCGGTCTTGTTGCAAGCGCCCCTAGGGAGGAGGAACGGAGCCCTTGCAATCTCTTGGGCACGAGGCCCGGAATTTGGGCGGCGACACCAGGGAGGAGGAGGGTGTCGCCGCAATCATCAAAGAGCTAGGGAGGAGGAGAAGCCCTTCGAATTCTATATCTGCCACCGCTTTTTGCGGCGTGAGCGGTAACAATCCCGAAGGCCTGTCGTCGCTCTGTTGATTTCGAATATAGCGCAATGCTGCGACTGCACAATATATCCCTGCGCAATGCTGCCATGCAGAAAGTGAATAGCTCGCAAAATTTGTGTTTGTGATCAAAGATTAAGCAGAAGGTCAGGCTGTCGCACCTATTTCGCTGGCATTTGCCCCTATTCTCCCTAAGTAAGAAGACTTAGAGCAGGTCCAAGAAGGAGACTCACATGGCTGTAACTCAGGACGACGTAAAAGCGGCTTTGGAACAATTGAGCCTGCCGGACGGTGGAACACTGGTAAGCCGCGATATGCTGCGCGCGTTGACCATCGAGGCCGACACCGTGCGTTTCGTCATTGAGGCCCCCTCTTCTGAGATTGCCAAACATATGGAGCCTCTGCGTCAGGCCGCCGAGCGCGTGGTTCAGGCCCTGCCCGGTGTCAGCAAAGCCTCGGTCGCGCTGACCGCCCCGACAGTGGAAAAGCAGCCACCGAGCCTAAAAGTCGGCGGGCATCCAAAGGCACAACAAGGTCCAATGACTGTGCCGGGTGTAAAAAGCATTATCGCAATTGGATCCGGCAAAGGTGGCGTCGGCAAGTCCACTGTGTCCAGCAACCTCGCTGTGGCCTTGGCCAAACAGGGTCGCAAGGTGGGTCTGTTGGATGCTGACATCTATGGCCCCAGCCAACCGCGGATGATGGGGATCAACAAGCGCCCAGCGTCGCCGGACGGCAAGACGATTATCCCTCTGAAGTCCCATGGGGTGACCCTCATGTCCATTGGCTTCATGCTGGAGGAAGACAAAGCCGTTGTCTGGCGCGGTCCGATGCTGATGGGCGCTCTGCAACAGATGCTAGGACAGGTGGAATGGGGCGAGCTGGATGTTCTCTTGGTCGACCTGCCTCCGGGCACAGGCGATGTGCAGCTGACCCTGTGTCAAAAAACCAAAATCAGCGGTGCGATCCTTGTATCGACCCCGCAGGACGTCGCGCTTTTGGACGCGCGTAAAGCCATCGACATGTTCCAGACGCTAAAAACGCCGGTTCTGGGTATGATCGAAAACATGTCGTTTCACGTCTGCAGCAACTGCGGTCACGAAGAACATATCTTTGGCCATGGCGGCGTTGCGGCAGAAGCCGAAAAGCTAGGCGTTCCTCTGCTCGGCGCTTTGCCCATAGATCTGGACACCCGACTGGCCGGCGACGCGGGAACGCCAATTGCGGCCAAGGATGGTTCTATGGCGGAGGCCTATGCGCGGATCGCGCAGGGCATGATCGAGGGCGGCATCGCCTAAGTTGCGTTACGATGTTGTAGTGAAAATCTCTACAAATTCCGCGAATCTCTAGATAATATGATTCGGTAAGCGCTTGCTTTCCCGTCGTTTTTGGCGGGAAACTCGCCTAAAAATTTATCGCCCCCTCGATTACTATCGCATCAGTTGCACAGCAAACATGCACCCTCCCCCTAGCTCTTTGACTTATAACATCTTTCTTGCTTCGGTTGAGGCCGCTAGGCGCATTACAGCTTGACCAAGCGGCCCTTCAAAGTTGTACAGATGTGCAAAATCATACGAACCCTCACACGCCCACTGGAGAACCTCTGGTCGTAGTTGGGGCCAAAAAATCGAGTAGACCATTGGCGTTTGCACTGCCCAGCTTGCGTATTGGCTTCAAGCCTTTCGCAGCTCTGACAATACTTGCCGCGCTTCCGACGCAAAGCGCAGCACAATCCACGCAGGATCACATCAATTGTGAAACTGCGACCGTCAATAGAACAGTCAGAACGGGTGGGGAAACCGGGCCCATTGACTGGCTAGAATTTATTGACCAGTCTCAGCCTATAACCGAGGAAATCCGATCATCCGAAGGGTGTCTGATTGATACTCAGCAAGTCAACTTTAATGAAAGTGCCGAGGCTCTCGAACGTAAAGCAGAAATTGACAAACTACTTGAAAGCCAGGAAGCCTTTCATCGGCAAGGGCCCAATATGAAATCCGACCGCGGCCGCAAAAGCAGGCTCATTAGCGAAGAGATTGAAAAAGATACCGCATCGCTCACCCACCAGATGAACAAATTGCCAACTCCGATTTTGTTGCTCATCATATTCGGTGCGATAGCTTTGTTTGCAGTTGTTTTAAGAGCTCTCATTCCAAGGATCAGAAGCAGCCTGAATGGTGGTGTCAGCCGTTTTACCTGCAAAATTCCAGCAGAACTCATGGTCAACGGTCAATATATTTCCGGGCGGATTGTAAGGCTTGGCCCATCTATCGGCTACTTCGTCCCCAATTCCGACGCCAATGCAAACTTCATTGCGGGCTTGGTGATGCGGCCCGAACCACCTGACTTCGATTTGAAATTCGAGACGATGACACTGCCGGTTGTACCGGAAACCCCAGGTAGCCGTTTCACCTCGTTGTATTTTGTTGAAACGTTGGAAAAACAGCAACTTGAAGCGCTCAAGCCCCTATCATCAACGCCTGTGCGCATTGAAAAAAAGGCACCCATTAACAAGAAATCAACGCATCGAGAGAACTTGCGCCAAATGCGTCTGCAAAAAATGCAGGAGACGTAGCTCCCCTAACTTGTGGTGGTTTTGCTTTGTGCGATATAGGCTTGCATCTCGTTGAAAAGCTCTTGGCGCTCGTCCTCTGACAAAAACCGCCCCAATTCGACATGACGTCCATTGCCTTTGAGAGTTACGTAATTTGACACGGGCCCACCGGTTTTGTGCAACTCGACACGTACCCAATAGATATTGCTCTCCCACACCATCTCATCCCCGCGCACAGGGCGATGTGTCAGCGTCAGAACGTCCCCTGCTCGCGTCAGCTCCTCAGACACCTCGCCGTCCTTGTATGACCGCCTCAGAGCGGCCCAGAGCGCCCATACAGCAGCTGCCAAAAAGGGGAGCATCCACCATAGGACTGCAGTTCCAAGGACACTTAGAAGAGGCAAGGTCAGGAATGCCACGGTGATCAAGATAACCGCGGCAAAGCCCTTTGGCGGAAGAGACCGATGCGCCGTCAATGTCAGGACCACAGGGCCTTCGGGGGTATCGCTCCAGTGATGCGGCATCTAGGCTTTCTCCGACGCAAAAAGAACAGAGCGGCCTTTGACCCGCGCATCATTTGGATGCAGCTCGACCCGACCGAAACCTAAATCTTTCAGACGGCGCTTGTAGTCCGCAGGATCCAGACTGCCATGATAGACCGTCTCACCGCCAACCGTACCTAGGGCCGTCCCCGCGCCAGGGCCAACTGTCATCATGAGGCGACCATAGGGTTTGACCAAACCTGCCAGCGACGGAAGCACGCCCTGCTGGTCCTCTGGGCTGAGATGAAAGAAGGCATCCCAGCTTACGATGGCATCAAAAGTGCCGTCCAACTCTAGGCTGCGCATATCTGAAATGTGAAACCGGGCGGCCGGAACATTCCGCCGGGCGAGCTCGATCATCGGCGCGCTGGCATCAACGCCCGTCACGTTAAACCCGGACGCAACCAAATGCGCCGCAATCGGGCGCCCTGCTCCACAGCCCAGATCCAGCACAGCAGCACCGCTGAGAAGCCCATCGATCAAACGATCCAGCCACACCCGCTCATAAAGGCTCTTGTCGCGAGTCTGGTCCCAATGGGTGGCTTGACGCTCATAGACGCCAATCGTTCCCCGGCGCAGCTCTTCTATGTCGTCCTTGCCTGTCATCAATTTGAACCTATGGCCCCCAGTGCAAAAGAAAAAGCCCCGGAGATGTCCGGGGCCTCGTATGTCGCTTTACCTAAGTGGGATTAATGCGCGTGGCCTTTGTCCCAGTCTTCCTGCTTTGGCAGGATTTCGAAGGTGTGCTCTGGTGGTGGGCAAGGAAGTGTCCATTCCAGAGTATCTGCATATTCGTTCCAGTAGTTGTTTTCGGTCACGCGACGGCCTGCAAAGACGCCGTAGAACATGATGCCGAAGAACAAGAGGAAGGACGCGAAGGAAATGAACGCACCGTAAGAGCTGATCTTGTTCCAATATGCAAAGGCTTCTGGGTAGTCGATGTAACGACGTGGCATACCCTGACGACCCAAGAAGTGCTGTGGGAAGAAGGTCAGGTTTGCGCCGATGAAGAACAGCCAGAAGTGGATCTTCGCCGCGAACTCTGGGTAGTGACGGCCGGTCATCTTACCGAAGTAGAAGTAGATGCCCGCAAAGATCGCGAATACCGCACCCAAGGACATCACGTAGTGGAAGTGCGCAACCACGTAGTAGGTGTCGTGGTATGCACGGTCTACGCCCGCCTGGGACAGAACGATGCCGGTCACGCCGCCTGCGGTGAAGAGGAAGAGGAAGCCGAACGCAAAGAGCATAGGCGCTTTGAATTCGATCGATCCGCCCCACATGGTCGCGATCCAAGAGAAGATCTTAACGCCCGTAGGCACCGCAATAACCATCGTGGCCATCATGAAATAGGACTGCTGTGTCAGGGACATACCCACGGTGTACATGTGGTGCGCCCAAACGACGAAGCCCAGAGCACCAATCGCGATGATCGCCCAAACCATTGGCAGGTAGCCAAAGACCGGCTTACGCGCAAATGTCGCGATGACGTGAGAGATTATGCCGAAACCGGGAAGGATAACGATGTAAACTTCTGGGTGACCAAAGAACCACAGGATGTGCTGATAGAGGATCGGGTCACCACCGCCAGCAGGATCAAAGAAGGTTGTGCCGAAGTTACGGTCGGTCAGCAGCATGGTGATCGCGCCCGCCAGAACTGGCAGCGCCAGCAGGATGAGCCATGCGGTTACGAAGATGGACCAAGAGAACAGAGGCACCTTGAACAGGGTCATGCCAGGGGCACGCATGTTCAGGAAGGTCGTGATCATGTTGATCGCACCCAGGATCGAGGACGCACCAGAGACGTGTACCGCAAAAATCGCCAGATCCATGGACATACCGGCCTCGGTGGTGGAAAGCGGCGGGTAGAGAACCCAGCCCACACCAGAGCCCGCCAGACCGTTACCGCCTGGTGAGAACATGGAGACAACACCCAGAGACGTACCTGCAACATAGAGCCAGAAGCTCAGGTTGTTCATACGTGGGAACGCCATATCCGGCGCACCGATCTGCAGAGGCATGAAGTAGTTACCGAAACCGCCAAACAGCGCTGGGATAACCACGAAGAACATCATCAAAACACCATGGTAGGTGATGAAAACGTTCCAAAGGTGCCCGTTCGGGGTACAGCCCTCGGTGGTCGCATTCAGCTGGAAGAAACGGCTGCCTTCAGTACACATGTACTGAACACCCGGTTCCATCAGCTCAAGGCGCATACCGACGGTCAGGGCAACGGCGATAAAGCCTGCCAGCGCGGATACGATGAGGTAAAGAATACCGATATCTTTGTGGTTGGTGGACATGAACCACCGGGTGAAGAAACCTCGGTTGTCTTCGTGTTCGTGGCCGTGAATGGCTGCGTCTGCCATGCCTCGCCTCCTGTTGAGTGCACGTGAAAACAGCAGAGTCACCTCTACCGTTTGGATTCCAGCTTGTTTTAGTGCGATGGGCAGGGTTCGGCAATGACCGTCTTTGACGCAGGACAAGAAAAAATGTCGCGCCTGAGGGGAGAGCGAGGTTTTTTTCAAGAGCCAGGGGCGGAAATTTGTCAGAACGCTTCGGATTTCGCTTGGTATCAAGGTCAAAGCGCTCCTAGCCTTCTTGCTGAGGGAGGCTGAAAAATGCAGGGAATTTCAGGAAAATACGCTCTGGTTACCGGTGCTGCAGGCGGAATTGGGCAAGCCATCGTCGCGCGTTTGCGAAAAGAAGGCGCTGTTGTCTGCGGAACTGACCGAGAAACTGGCGATGCCGATCACTTTGTCCAAGGCGACCTCATGGACACGCGCTTTGCTGATTCATTGCCTCAAACGGCACGGGATAAGATGGGCGGACTGGATATCGTTGTGAACAACGCAGGTATCATCACGCGCGGTGACATCACGCATGCCAGCGATGACGACTATCACCGCACAATGGCGATCAATGTCGAGGCCCCCTTCCGCATTTGCCGCGCAGCTATACCATTGATGGCCCCTAATGGCGGCGCGATCGTCAACCTCGCGTCTTGCTGGGGTGTGCATCCGGGACCCAACCATCCGCTTTATGTCATGTCCAAAGCTGCCGTCGCCTCTCTGACGCAATGTCTTGGCATGGATCACGCCCATCAGGGCATCCGAGTGAACGCGGTTTGCCCCAATGAGGTCAATACACC